>DAIMKK010000048.1:0-11179 GCA_036721745.1 Pseudolabrys sp.
TCGTCATTTCCGACGGTCAAATCGCCGGATACGAGGAACACCTCTTCCCAATATTCATGCACAAATGGCTTGGTCGTAAAAACGCCTGGCGCAAATCTTAGGAGCCGGGACCGATTGCCGGTTCCACCGGCTTCATCAAGCGAGCCGGCCAGGATCTTCTGTTGGATGCCCTCGGGATAGCCCGCCGGGGTGACCCAGCCAGTCGTCATGTCGATCTTCTTGAATTCGTCGTGTAGCTTCGGGTTCTTCATCGGCTGAGTTTCCCTGTTTGGCGCGCGGCCGCCTTAGACCTGCCGGGTTACATTGCGCTGGAAGGCAAGGATGTGCTCGCGCATGGCATTTTCCGCAGCATCCGGCTGCCGGCTTTGAAGGGCAGCAACGATCGCGCGATGCTGCGCCAATACATTGCGATGATGGTCCGGATCGCGCAATGAAATGAACCAGAAACGGAGCGACCGCTCGTGCAGGCTGCGCAGGATATCCGCTAATACAGTGTTACGCGTTGCGCGCGCCAAAGTGTCATGGAATTCCCGATCGAATAACATCATCTTCTCGACGTCACGTTGATTCGTCACCTTTTCCGAAGCGTCGACAATCTTTTGAAGATGTTGCAGTTCGGAGTCGTCAGCTCGGTCGGCAGCGAGGCGAGCGCAATAGCATTCGGTCACGAGCCGCACATCGATAATTTCCATCACCTCGTCGACGCCGGCCGGCGCCACCATGACACCCTTGCGCGGCATGATCGTTATGAGGCCATCCATCATCAAACGGTGGATTGCCTGATGAACGGGTGTCCGGCCGATCTTCAACTCATCCGAGATCGCGGCCTCACTGAGGACCTCGCCTGGCCGATAGCCGCAGGTAATGATGCGTAGCTTAATTTCGTTATACGCTTGATCAAGCAGTGATTTGACCGGCCGCGATCCCACGAGGGTGCGAGCAGACGTCGCGCGCGCGGAGGCTGACTGCTTCCTCATCTATCCGCCTTCACCCTTCCACCGGGAGAACGATAATGTCGTAGGCGTGCACGATCCGTCGGGCGCGGACAGGATCGAATAGCTCGAATGAGAACCGCTTTGATGGGCGAATGCCTCCTTTAGCTGCCAAGGTCCCACAAAACATCGCCGTCCCCTCGCCCAGCGAGCCGTTCGGCTCAAAACCGGCAATGATCGCGTCGGGTGGCAGCATGGCCGCAGCGGCTCCCTCCTGATACAGGCGCTGCTCCCCGCCCTCGGCGATCCAAGAGCGCAGCTCCAACGAATCCCAATGGTCGCGCACGTCATCGAATGCCCACAGTTCGGGGGCCATTGGCTTGTCGCACATTTGTTTCGAGAAGGTGACGCAGTAAGTCTCAACCTTTCGGTCGGTGTGATCAGAACCGACACCGAGCCAGAGCCGCTCTGCGTCGCGGATCAGCACCAGTTCAACCTCCCCACTTGAGTTCTCGCCGGTCGCCTCGATCTGTGATGACGTGGTCAGCCGCGCGGCCGCGACGCGGTAATAGATCGGTGCTGACTTTGGGCGAGCCACGCCTAATGCCTCGAGCTCGGCAATGTGCTTTTCGCGCGCGATCGGATCGCGCCCGGTCCAACCGGCAATGACAGCGGATCGCAAAGCGATCGGTTGGCTCTCAATTTTGCCGTCACGGTGGGTACGAAAAGTCAAGGTCTGCACGGATAACGATGCTTTCATATCTCACGACGTCGCGGCCGACGCCCTCTTCTGAGCGGTCTCCAGGATGGCGTCGACCATGCCGACATAGCCGGTACATCGGCAAATATGCCCGCTCAGCATCTCGCGAACTTCTTGCTCGGACGGCTTGGCGTTCTCGCTCAAGAACGCCTCGGTGGAGAGCAAAATGCCGGGCGTGCAATAGCCGCACTGCAAGCCATGATGCTTGCGGAACGCGTTCTGTAAATCGTTCAGCTTTCCATCCTTGTCAGCGAGGCCCCGTACGGTATCAACGCGTCGGCCCGCCGCCTGCACCGCGAAGGTCAAGCAGCTGCGCGCTGGCTTACCGTCAATCAGGACGGTACAAACACCGCACACGCCGTGCTCGCAGCCGACGTGAACTTCCGGTCGGCCGAGTTCTTGGCGCAAAAAATCGCTTAATAGCATGCGTGGTTCGGTCAAGCCGCGCACCTCCTGGCCGTCCAGTGTCATGGTAATGGGGTGCCGTTCCCCCTCTTTCAGCTCGAGCATTTTTTCGCCTCCTCGATTACTTGGCGGCCGAGGCGCCGCACCAATCCACGGCGATAGACGGCGCTGGCATGAGAATCGTCCGTCCCGCCAAGGTCCCAGGCTAAATCGTGGAGCGCATCGTCGATCCCACTCTCGTCCAGCCCAGACCATTCGCGCACCGTCGGCTTCTCCGCCACTCCTCCGACGCCGAGCCGGGTTGTCTTTCCAGACACCATCGCGGCGACCGCGCAGATGGCGAAATCGCCGTGCCGCTGCGCCATCTCCGCGAAGGAGTATCCAGCACCGGGTTTACGCGTGGGGAATCGCACGGCCGTAATCAACTCATCGGGTAGTCGGGCGGTCATCAGCATTCCAGTTTGGAAATCGCCGCACGACAGCACGCGTGTGCCGCGTGACGATGTCATGACAACGCTGCCGCCGAGGGTGGCGAGGCACAGCGGCAACTCGGAACTCGGATCGGAATGGGCAATACTGCCGCACACGGTGCCACGGCTCCGCGTCTGGTAATGCCCCACGTGCGGCATGGCCGCGCTCAACAAAGGGGCCCGTTCGGCCAGCTTCGGCCACGTCATAAACTTCGCCTGCGTCGTCGACGCGCCGACCTCGATTTCACCGTTACTTTCGCGAATATATGCGAGTGGAGCTAGATCGGAGACGTCGATTAGCACCTGCGCCTCGATGAGACGGAAATTCATCATCGCTACCAGCGACTGCCCTCCAGCGAGAATGCGCGCATCGTCACGCCATCGCGCCAGTGCCTGCACTGCCTCGTCGATACTCGCGGGCCGCAGATAGGTGAACGATTTCGGCTTCATGTGCCAAATCCGAGCGCGTTGAGCAAACGTCGCCACCAGGACTGCTTTGCTTGGCCCGCTGGCGCAGCGCCGCCGGTCATTTCCGCAACGAGGCGCTGGAAAAACTGATTAATTAGAACCTTGGTCGCCCCATCAAGCATGCGCCCGCCGACTGCGGCCGCCTTGCCACTGATCTCGGCGCTATATTCGTATTCGATCAGGGTTCCGGCGCCTTGCGGCGCCAGGCGTACACGAGCGCTTCCGACTGTGATTCCGAGCGCCCCTTCCAGTCCACCGGATAATGTAGCGGCACGCGGCGGATCAAGGTCGGAGAGTGCAACCCGCGCGGCGAAGCGGCCCTTAATAATGCCGACTCCGAGCGAGACGTCGGCACGGTAGCTGTTAGGGCCGACCAGATCGAGGCTATGACAGCCGGGAATCGTGCGCTTCAATATCGTTGGATCGAGCAGCGCGCTCCACACCAACTCCGGGGCGACCGGAACGGTCAATGTTCCTGAGCCCGCTGTGGCCTTGGCGCCGGCCTTCGGTGCTTTGAGCGACGATACCGGGCGGGCGGCGCGTGGCGGCCTCTCGGTTTCGCCCATGAGCGCTTTGACGCGAGTAGGTGTGAGCGGCAGCTTGACGTCCTTGACTCCGAGAGCATCGGCCACCGCATTAGCGATGCAAACCGGCGTGCTCATAACGTTGCCCTCGGCTAGCCCCTTAGCGCCGAGCGGGGTGAATGGCGACGGGCATTCCATGTGTAGAATAACCGGACGCGGAACTTCGCAAGCGGTCGGGCAGAGATAGTCGGCGAACGTGCCCGACAGAAAGCTGCCGTCGGAGCTGTAGACAAACTCCTCGAGCAATGCACAGCCCACGCCCCAACCGAATGAGCCGTAGATTTGGCCCTCGGCAATCAGCGGATTGAGAATGCGTCCGGCGTCGTGCATGGTTACGTATTTGTCAATACGTACCGCCCCGGTGTCACGGTCGATCTCGACGCCGCAAAAGTCGAAGACGAAGCCATAGGTCAGCGAAGTATTGATCTGGTCGGCGTCGTTCGGCGGCTCCAGCTCCGGCGCCGAGTAGGAAGCGGTTTCAGAAATGCCCGGCGCCATCCCCGTTGGTAGCTCGCCTGGCGACCAGTGCGCGGTGCCGGCAACGCGCGAGAAGCGGATATTGTTATCGGGATTGTCCTTCGCAAATACCTTGCCGTTGCCAAATGCGACCTGCTCCGCGGGCACGTTAAGTGTTTGGCTTGCAATTTCGCTGAGCTTGCTACGAATTTTGCTGGCGGCCATTTGTGCGGCAACCGCCGTCGACGAGGAGAAACGGCTGGAATAATTACCGGTGGCAATCGACCAGGGATCGCGCTGGGTATCCCGCTCCATATTGCAACGAATGTCGTGCGGATGAAGGCCGAGCTGTTCGGCGACGATTTGGCTCAGGACGGTCGCGTGGCCCTGGCCCTGCGGTAGGCTGTCGGCTGTTACGCTGACGGCACCAAGGCAATCGACATGCACGGTGGCATAAGCGACGTTTCCGCCCTTCGGTCCGGCCTTACGACGTTCCTCCACCGGGACGATCGTGCTGAGATAACCCATATTAGATTGGGCCGGCTCCACCACCGCCGCAAAGCCGATGCCATAGAGACGACCGGCGGCGCGCGCCTCGTCGCGCTTGCGCCGCAGCTCGGCCAAGCCGCCGTCCCGTTCAGCCAGCGCGGTAGCAGTCTGGTAGTCGCCAGAATCGATCAGCGCGCCGGCCGGCGCACGATATGGAAACGATCCCGCAGGAATGAGGTTTTTGCGGATGACATCGAAAGGATCGAGCCCGAGTTCAACTGCAACCCGCTGCATTAGGCGCTCGATCGCATAATAGATCTGCGGTCCGCCGAACCCGCGCACCATGCCGGACGGCGTCTTGTTAGTCATCACCAGCTTGTTGGTGATGCTCATGTCCTTGACCGCATAGGCGCCGGTCATGATGCCATGCTGGCGATAGAGCGGCCCCGGCATGGGTGGCCGCAGATATGCGCCATAGTCGTCGATCTGCTCAAAGCGCAGCGCCGTGACGGTGCCATCCTTTTTCACTGCCGCCTGCGCGTGGATGATGCGGTTCGGCGCCGCGATGGCCGCAGCGAGATGCTCGAAACGATCCTCTACCCATTTGACCGGACGGCGGGTGCGCCGGGAGGCAACGCACATCAACACCACGTAAGGGAAGATTGCCTGTTTCACCCCGAATCCGCCGCCCGAATAGGCCGGAGTGCGAATGCGCAACTGCGCGCCCTGGCAGCGCAGCGCCTTAGACATCACCGGATGGACAGTGAATGGCCCCTGAAAATTGCAGAGAACGTCGTAAACCCCCTCACCCGGCTGGTAGTCGGCGACAACGACGTAGCCTTCAAGTGGGGTCTGTGAGTTGCGCGGATAATCGATCGTGAGCGAAACAACTTGGTCTGCCTCGGAAAAACGCCGATCCGGATCGCCATAGGTGAAATCGCGGTTCGACGGAACATTCGAGCCGACTTCGGGATGTACGAGCGGCGAGTCTTTCTCGAGCGCGCGCAGAGGATCGATGACAGCGGGCAGCTTTCGGTATTCGACCCTTATATCATCGACTGCGTCCTCAGCGAGGTAGCGATTTTCGGCGACGACGACCGCCACTGCCTCGCCGACGAACCGCACTCGGTCGGTTGCTAGCGACCACTGATCCATCGGCTGACGCAGGACGATGATGAATGGATCAGTGTCCGCTTTGATATCGCTACCAGTCAGCACCGCGACCACGCCGGGGCGCGCCGCAGCCTTCGAGGTGTCGATGGATAAAATTTCGGCATGGGCGTGGGGCGAACGCAGAATGGCGGCGTGCAAGGTCCCCGCCCGAACCGGCAGGTCATCTGTGAAATAACCGCTGCCGGTCAGCAGTGTGGCGTCCTCGACCCGCTCGACTGGGAGGCCGAGCCAACGCTGTTCCGGCGCCGATTTCGAAGTTGACGAGGGGTTCGCGACCATAGGGATTGCAACATGTAATACTAGTGTGATATTTCATATATCTTCCACATCCCTCGGGATGTCAACTACGAAATTGATCGATTCCGAGCAGCAAATCTGCGGGCCGGTGGCGCGTGGCAACGAGGACGGGAATATGAACGGGACTATCCAGAACGACCACACGGTCGTGGTCGACGAAAGTGTCACCCCCAACACACTTCGCTTCTCCGCGGTCTTCAACGTCGCGGTTTCGTTCATCGACCGACATATCAGCGAGGGACGCGGCACCCAGGTCGCGTTGCGCCACGACGCCGATGAGATCACCTATGCCCAGCTCGCTGATAATGTAAGTCGCGCCGGCAACGCATTGCTGAAGCTCGGGCTGATACCCGGCGATCGTTTGGTCATGGCGGCGCTCGACGCGCCGATGTTCTTCTATGTCTTTTGGGGCGCCATCAAAGCTGGGATAATTCCGATTGCCGCTAGCACGTTTCTAAAAAGCTCCGATTACCGGTACTTGATCGCCGACGCGCAATGCGTCGGGTTTGTCTACTCATCGGCCCTGGCAGCGGAAGTGGCGGACGTTGCGCGTTCGTCGCCACACGTGCGCGTTGTGCTCCCGATTGACGGACCCAAGTCCCTGTCCGAGCTCATCGCCGCCGCCTCGCCAAAACTCGACCCGGCGCCAACGACACCGATGACTGATTGCTTCTGGCTATATTCCTCCGGCTCTACTGGCCACCCGAAGGGCGTCGTTCATATCCATCGGGACATGGTCGTGACCAGCGAACGATACGGACGCAAAGTTGCGGAAATTGAACCCGGCGATATTGTTTTCTGCGCGAGCAAGCTGTTTTTCTCCTTCGGCTTCGGCGGCGGCATGACGTTCCCGCTTTGGGTGGGCGCGTCGATCGTCGTGCAGCCGGAACGGGCGACCGCCGAGCTTGCCCTCGATTATCTCGAGCGCTCCGGTGCAACAGTATTTTTTGGCGTTCCCACCCTCTATGGCCAGATGGTTCATGCTTACGAGAAACGGCCACGCCGTCTCAACGCATTGCGACGTTGTCTCTCCGCAGGCGAAGCCTTGCCGGCCACGATCTTCAACCGTTGGGAGGAACTAACCGGCGTATCGATCCTGGATGGAATCGGCTCCACCGAAGTACTGCACATTTTCGTCTCTAACCGGATCGACGACATCCGGCCCGGCACCTCCGGCCGGCCGGTCCCCGGCTACGAGGTCAAGATCGTCGGCGAGGACGGCAACGTCGTGCCAAACGGCGAGATCGGAACGCTTTGGGTCAAGGGCGAATCGAACGCCCGCTGCTACTGGAACAACCCGGAAAAGTCGCAAACGACGATGGTTGGCGAGTGGCTGAATACCGGTGACATGTATTACGTCGACCGTGACGGCTATTACGTCAACGCCGGCCGCGCCGACGATATGCTGAAAGTCGGTGCCATGTGGTGCTCGCCGATCGAAATCGAAGCGAAGCTGCTCGAGCATCCGAAGGTGCGCGAAGCCGCAGTGATAGGTCGACCCGACGAGAACAACCTCATCAAACCGGCCGCGTATCTCGTGCTCAGGAACCCCGAGGACGAAAACGATACGTCAGCCGCTGAGCTGCAGCAGTTTTGCAAAGAACACCTTGCCGGATTCAAGTATCCGCGCTGGATCCATTTTGTGAGCGAGTTGCCAAAAACGGTCACAGGAAAAATTCAGCGCTTCAAGCTCCGCCAGAGCCCTGCTTAGAAACTCCCACGCGCCGACGAGTCATTTCGACGTTCGACGGCGACCAAACGGATCAAATCCAATCCCCCACATATTCGCGGAAAAGAGAGGAAGTCTGCAATGACCTTTGAGGCTCCAATATCGCGCTGGCAGGAGCGGATTCTGCCCGAATGGCTCGATTACAACGGCCACATGAACGTCGCCTATTTTATGCTCGTTTTCGACCACGGCACAGACGCCTTCTACCCACTGATAGGCCTAGGCAAGCCGTACCGGCAACGCACTGGAAAGTCGACTTTTGCGGTGGAAAGCCACATCACCTATCAGCGCGAATTGAGCGTAAATGAGGAAGTCAAAGTCACCACGCAATTGCTGGGCTTTGACGCGAAGCGCATTCACTACTTCCACACAATGTGGCACGTCGAGAAAAAGGTGCAGATGGCCACACTCGAGCAACTCGCTTTGCACGTCGACCTCACGACACGCAAAGTCGAGCCCATGCCCGAGGAGTCGCAGCGCTTGCTGCGCGAAGTCTGGGAAACGCACCAGCATTTGCCGAAGCCCAAAGAACTGGGAAGCGTGATGACCCTGGAGTCAAAACGGAAGTAACACAGAGATCCGGTACGAAACGCTGCTTCAGCGCTGGCGCCAACTGCGGCTGTTCTGAAAGGAGCCCGTCAGTGATGCTCTCTATTGCACGGCCGCGGTCTGGGGCCCGGTTAGCTTGGTCAGCTCGGTCACCTCACCGCGCTCGATCAAAAGCGAGCTGTCGACTATCTTTTCCAAGAGCTTTGGCGTTGATTCCGTGATCAGCAAGCCGAGATTGGGCCGCGTCTGTCGAAGTCGCGCAAGCGTATCGGCATAAGAAAGCGCAAGCACAGGTGCCAGTCCTTGGAATGGCTCGTCGAGCAGAACGTAGCGCGTGCCAACCATCAGCGCACGACCAAGCGCGACGATTTTTCCTTGGCCGCCTGAAAGGACCCCGGCGGCGCGCTTCCGCATGATCGCGATCTCCGGAAGGAGCGCATAGACCTCGTCGAGACGGCGTTTGCGTTCAGTCGCCGAGAAAGATAGGGCGATGGCCGGCAGCAGCAGATTATCCTCGACCGAAACTTCCGCGATCAACCGACGATCCTCCGGCGCATAACCGATGCCGAGGCGGGCGCGGTCATGGACAGGCACCGTAACCAGATCGACATCGTCGAATAGTATGTGGCCGCCTTCGAGTGGTAGCAGCCCCATGATACAGCGCAGCGTGGTAGTTTTGCCGGCGCCGTTGCGCCCGATCAATACCGTCGTGCGCGACGAAGCCACTCCCATGCTGACGTCGCGCAGTACGAGCTGGTCATGAAACCGGACCCGGACTTTTTCCAGCCGGAGCATTAGCCGATCCCTATCACGCGTTCGAGTACGTGCGAACTGCGCAAAATTTCTTGCGGCGGACCGCCCGCGATTACCTGCCCAGCGTCCCACACCAGGACACGGTCAGCGTAGCGTTCAACTACATCCATGTCGTGTTCAACGAACAGCGCGGTGACTTTTTCAGCGCGGAGGACACCAACGATGGTATCCATGAGTGCAAATTTTTCTGCAGTGCTGACCCCGCTGGTGGGTTCGTCGAGCAGCAGCAGTCGTGGCTTTAGCGCCAGGGCGATGGCAATATCGGCGAGTTTTCGCAAGCCTTCCGGCAGGTTCACGGTCGGTCCGTGGGCAACGTCGCCAAGCGACAGCAGATCGAGCAACTCGAGCGCCTTGTTTCGGTATGCCTCGCGCGCCAACGGTCTAAACGCCTGCCAGATGCCGTGTTGTGCGGCGACTGACAACATCACATTCTCGATTAACGAGTGGCCGGAAAACAACTGTGGGATCTGGAATGCCCGGGCAATGCCGCGTCGCGTGATGGTGCGGGGCACCTGGTTCGTAATGCTGCGGCCTTCGAAGGTGACGCTTCCGCGCGTTGGACGGATATACCCGGTGCAGAGATTGAGAAACGTTGTCTTGCCGGACCCGTTCGGGCCGATGACGGCAATGAGTTCATGCGGATAGATGTCGAGATCGACACCATCCGCCGCTTTTACCCCCCCGAAGCTAATGTGCAAATCGCGCACCGAGAGGATTGGATTCATAGTCTTGCCCCCCGCGTCTTGACGCGCTGGAGCAATCCATAGAGGCCTTGCGGTAAAAAGAAGATCACAATCAGGAGCGCCGCGCCGACGATCGCATTCCAGGCGTCGGGGGCAAAATCGGCCGCGAAGGTTCGCACCAGTTCGAAGAAGAAGGCGCCAATAAACGCCCCGGGCACGCCGGTGATCCCGCCCAGCACGGCGATCAGCACTAATTGGCCGGAGAACGTCCAATAAGACAGCTCCGGCACGACATGACCGATAGCCACCGCTGTTATAGCGCCGCCAAGACCGGCCAAAGCCGCTGAAATTGTGTAAGCCGCCAGGATTACGCCGCGCGCAGAGACGCCGAGATATTCAAGTCTCACTTCATTGGCGTTGATCGCCGTAAGCGCCTCGCCAAGCGGGCTCTTCAGATAGCGATCAATGAGCAGCGCCACCGCCACCATCAGCGCCACGGAGCTAAATTGTAGTACAAAATCGAATTTGGCCCGGTCGAGCGTCAGGCCAAGCACCGTCGGGGTCGCCACCCGCATCCCGTCGGAACCACCGGTAAGGTTATAAAGCTTCGATAGCAAAGTGAAGAACACCATGGAGATGGCGAGATTGAGCATGGCAAAAAATATCGCGCGATAGCGGGCCATAAACGCTCCGATCACCAGCCCCGCGGCCATAGTGATTGCGGTCGCGCAGATAAACAGAAGAAATAGATCATTCATCCCGATACTGAGCATCAGGAAAGCCATCGCATAGGCGCCAATCGCGACGTAGAGCGCATGGCCAATTGAAATAAGTCCGCCACGCAGCAGCATGGCAACGCCGAGCGCCGCCAGCCCCTTGCCGATCGCTACGGTAAAAACGAAGCCCAGCCATGGCACCGCGACCGGCAGCGCCATTGCCGCGACCGCCAGCGCGAGGAGTTGCCATACGACCATGTCAAATACGCCGCAGACCGATGGACCCGAATAGGCCATAAGGGCGCACGAGCAAGACCGCGACCATCACCAGATAAGGGACGACTGGCTGAAATTCCGGCGCCCAATAAATAGCAGAGGCGCGCGCCAGTCCGACCAGGACTGCGGCGAGCGCAGCGCCTTCGATCTGGCCGAGCCCGCCGATCGCCGCGACGGCGAAGGCGAGCACAATCGCTTCGGCCCCGAGGCCGGGGGCAACGCCGATCATCGGCGAGGCCAGCGCACCGCCAAGCGCCGCCAGGAAGACGCCGAGCGTGAACGCCAGAACGAATATGCGCCGGACATCGATGCCGATCGTCTGCGCCATCTCCTGGTCGGCCACCACGGCAGCGATTAGCTTGCCGATGCGCGTCCGCTT
>DAIMKK010000049.1:0-11160 GCA_036721745.1 Pseudolabrys sp.
TCGTTGAACCGCACGGTAACGGCGTAGGCCCCACGAAAGCCGCCGCGCCGTAGCGTGCGGTGGCACACCGTACGGTTCATATTGAGGAAAATTTCCGACATCACCTTGCGCGTCATTGGCGTCGGATTGTCGAGCCGTTCGAGATAAAGTTTCGACGTCAGCACGGCCGGCGACTCGACGACGTAGAAGTTGAAATAGCCGCCGCTGCCGGAAATCGCCGCATGGCGGCGGCCATACAGAAAGCCGGGCACCGCGAGCCGCTCGGTGAGATGCTCGCCCTGAAACCAGGCTTCGAATTCGGCCTCGCGGCCGGCGCGGCAATCGTTGAAGATCGCCAGGATGCCCTGCTGACTCACTTCCCCGCCACTACCATGATCTCGACCTTGTAGTCGGGCGTGGCGAGTTTGGCCTCGACCGTAGCGCGCGCCGGCGTATTGCCGGACGATACCCAAGCATCCCAGACCGCGTTCATCTCGGCGAAATTGGCCATATCGGTGATCCAGATATTGGCCGACAGCAATTTGGATTTGTCGGTGCCGGCTTTCGCCAGGAAACCGTCGATCTGGCCAAGGATACTTTTGGTTTGCTCGGTGACGCTCTTGCCCTTGGGATTATCAGCGACAATGCCGGCGAGATAGACGGTGTCGCCGTGCACCACCACTTTGCTCATGCGGGCGGCGACATCGTGACGTTCGATTTTCATAGCGTTCCTCTCGGTTGGTCATTGGTTTCTATGGCATAGGCCAGCACCTTGCGCATGACGTTCGGCAAAGCTTCGCCCGGCAATTCCGCGAGCTTCACCCAACGCGCGCCCTTGGGCGCGGACGTTGCGCGCGGCACTTGCGCGACGAACACTGTGAGTTCAAGCGGAAAATGCGTGAACACATGGCGCACGACGCCGGGCAGCTTGCGCCATCGCGTCTTCATACGAAACGACGGTGCAAAGCGAAACGCGGATTTCAAATCGAAATCATGCGCCCAAGCGCTGCCCGGCACTTCGGTCATGGCGCCGAGTAGTCCCTTTTCCGGACGCGTGCGCAGCAGCACGCGGCCGTCGGCACGCACGGCCACGTAGGCAGCGCCAAGCCGCAACTTGCCTTCGCGCCTGGGCGCCTTGCGCGGGAAAGTTTCCTGGTCGCCGCGCTCAAACGCGAGACAGGACTCATTCCACGGACACAGCGCGCAGGCGGGCCGTTTGGGCGTGCAGATGGTGGCGCCGAGGTCCATCAGCGCTTGCGCGAAATCGCCGGCGCGCCTTGCCGGCAATAATGACGCCGCCAGCCGCTTGATCTCGGTTTTCGCCGCCGGCAATGCGTCTTCGACCGCAAACAGCCGCGTCACCACGCGCTCGACATTGCCGTCCACTGGCACCGCGGGCGCGTCGAACGCGATTGCGGCGACGGCCGCGGCAGTGTAGTCGCCGATGCCGCGCAGCGCGCGCAAGGCTTCCAGGCTCACCGGGAATTTTCCGCCATGGCGCTCGAGCACGGCCCGCGCACATGCATGCAAATTGCGGGCGCGAGCGTAATAGCCGAGCCCGGCCCAGGCCCGCAGCACGTCGTCGAGACTCGCCCACGCAAGCGCCTCGACCGTCGGCCAGCGCACCAGAAACTTGGCGTAATAGGGCGCGACCGTCTTCACCGTGGTCTGCTGCAGCATAATCTCCGACAACCAGACCCGGTATGGGTCGGGCGTCTCGCCGCGGCGCGCGCGCCAGGGCAGGCTGCGGCGATGGCGGTCGTACCAGGCCAACAGGTCTGTGGGATTTGGGGCCTCGGCTTTCTTCCGCCGAGGCAATCGGACTGCTACGCTCATGGCGCCGACGATGGCACGAGAAGCCCAGTTCATGAACAAGTCCTCGCGCAGTTTTCCCCGCCCGCTTTCGGACTTCACCGGCGCGACCTTGAGCGACAGCCTCAAGGCGCAGGGCTTCGCTTCGACCGAGATCATCGCGCGCTGGGCCGATATCGTCGGCGCGGAAATCGCCGCCCACAGCGAGCCAATGAAGATCGCCTGGCCGCGCGCGATCAATGAGGACAGCCCGGAACCGGCCACTTTGGTGCTGCGGGTGGAAGGCCCGGCGGCGCTCGAAATCCAGCATTTGTCGGCGGTGATCCTGGAACGGGTCAACCGCTTCTTCGGCTGGCAGGCGATCGGCCGCATCGCCTTGCGCCAGGCACCGCTGCGCCGGCGCGAGCCGCCTACCCCACCACCGCCGCTCGACCCGGAAATCGCCGCCCGTATCGCCGAAAGCCTGCCGACTATCGAAGATGAGGACCTGCGCCAGGCTCTCGCCCGTTTGGGCGCAGCCATCAAGCGAAATTGACCCTTCCCGCTACCTTGGCAGGACGGCCCGCCATTGCCACAATTATCGTATCCAGCTAGCCATCGCGCATGATCCCGAAAAGTGGAAACCGGTTTTCGGATAAGATCATGCGCAGGAAAAAATGTTAGTGACATCACCGGTTTAGTCGAATTTTTAAGCCAATGGAGTTTCAGTTGCATATCACCCGACGCGAATTTTGCCTGAGCACTGCCACTGTCACGCTTAGCCTCGCCGTGCTCGGCATCTCCACGCTGCCGCCTTTCCCCGGCCCGGCGCTGGCGGCAGATGTCCCGGTCGCCGACTTGATGAAACCGGACGCGATGCCCGACTTGGCCTTGGGCGACGACAAAGCGCCGGTCACCATCGTCGAATACGCCTCGATGACCTGCCCGCATTGCGCGCATTTCCAGGAGACGACGTTCACGGAACTCAAAAAGCGCTACATCGACACTGGCAAGGTCCGCTACATCCTGCGCGATTTCCCGCTCGACAGTCTGGCGGGCGCCGCCTTCGTGCTCGCGCATTGCGCCGCCAAGGACGATAAGGACAAATATTATTCCATGATCGACACTTTGTTCGTGCAGCAGCGGACCTGGGCGGTCGAAAAACCGGTCCCGCCATTGATGGCGATCGCCAAGCAGGCCGGCCTCACCGAGCAGGATTTCAACGCCTGCCTAACGAATCAGAAGGCCTGGGATGCCATGGAAAGCGTGCGTCAGCGCGCCATGAAGGAGTTCAAGGTGGAGTCGACCCCGACATTTTTCGTCAATGGGACGCAGGTTACCGGCGCCGTCTCGATCGAGGACTTTGCCAAGGTGATCGACCCCTATCTCAAGGGCGGATAAGGGTTTTTCCGCCCCAAGCGGGTCCCCCGCGCCGCCATTTTAGACTCCGGCCGGCCCGAAAGGTCTGGAAAACCACGCTTCCTTGCCGCTGGCCTGTTGCTCAAGCGGGCGCGGCGATTCATTCTCCCGCCCATGCGGCACAAGCCAGCCAGCCTTCGGGGCTATCCCCCGGACAGGATTGCGATTCTGCAAAAATTCTCGAGGCCTGAACCATGAAGCTTACGCGGCTGCGCCTGCTCGGGTTCAAGTCGTTCGTCGAACCGACCGATTTTCTGATCGAGCCGGGGCTCACCGGGGTGGTCGGGCCGAACGGCTGCGGCAAATCCAATCTGGTCGAAGCGTTGCGCTGGGTGATGGGCGAGTCCTCCTACAAATCGATGCGCGCCTCCTCGATGGACGAGGTGATTTTTTCCGGCACCAATAACCGCCCGGCACGCAACAACGCCGAGGTTGGGATATCGATCGACAATGCCGAGCGCTCGGCGCCATCGGCGTTCAACGATTCCGATTCCATCGACATCGCGCGGCGCATCGAGCGCGAAGCCGGCTCCACCTATCGCATCAACGGCCGCGAGGTGCGCGCCCGCGATGTACAGATATTATTTGCCGACGCCTCCACCGGCGCGCGCTCGCCGGCGCTTGTGCATCAGGGCCGCATCGGCGAGATCATCCAGGCCAAGCCCGAGCAGCGCCGTCGCGTGCTTGAGGAAGCCGCGGGCGTCGCCGGCCTGCACGCGCGCCGGCACGAGGCGGAACTGCGGCTGAAGGCGGCGGAAACCAATCTGCTGCGCATCGAGGACGTGATCGGCCAACTCGCCGCGCAAGTCGATGGGCTGAAGAAGCAGGCGCGCCAAGCCATCCGCTACCGCACCGTGTCGGCGCAAGTGCGCAAGTCGGAGGCGACGCTCTACCATCTGCGTTGGGCCGCCGCGACCGGCGAGGTCGTGGAAGCCGAGCACGCCAAGGACGTCTGCGTGCGCGAGGTGGCGACCCGCGTGGGCGCCGAAGCCGAAGCCTCCAAGCGCCAGGCGTTGGTCTCGGCGACCTTGCCGGAACTGCGCGAGGCCGAGGCGCGCGCGGGCGCCGCGTTGCATCGGCTCAATGTCGCGCTGCAGGACCTCGACCGCGAGGAAGCGCGCGCCAAGGACCGCATTGCCGAGCTCGATCTGCGGCTAGTGCAGTTCGCCGCCGACGGCGAGCGCGAAAAGAAGCTCGCCGTCGACGCCGAAGCGGCGCTGGCGCGACTCGCCGCCGAGGAAGCGACCATTCGCAAGGAAGCGCACGAAAGCGCCGGCCGGCGCAGCGGCGTCGATGCCAAAGTGGCAACCGCCGATGGCGAACTTACCGCCGCCGAGAAGATTTTTTCCGACTTGACCACCGCGCTCGCCGATCTCACCGCCCAGCGCCATCAGTTCGAGAATACCGCGCGCGAGCAAGGCGAGCGCAGCTCGCGCATCGCCGGCGAGATCGCTGCGATCGAACGCGAATTGGCCACGCTCAAGAGCGCCGACCATGCACCGCTCGCCGCCGCGGTCGAAGGCGCGCAGGCCGCGCTGACCGAAGCGGAAGCCGCCGCGGTCGCCGCCGAGGCCGCGCACAATAATGCGCGCGCCGATCTGGAAGTCGCACGCACTGCCTTGAGCGAATCCGAAAAGCGCGTGCAGCGGCTGGAGACTGAGGCCAAGACGCTCGGCCAGATGCTCGCACTGGAGACGCGCAATCTTTGGCCGCCGGTGATCGATCATGTCTCGGTCGACAAAGGCTACGAGAAGGCGCTGGGCGCAGCGCTCGGCGACGATCTCGACGCGCCGGTCGATGCCTCGGCGCCCATGCACTGGTCGACGATGGCCAAGGACGCCAGCGATCCGGCTTTGCCGAAGGGCGCCGAGCCGCTGTCGCGCTTCGTCAAGGCGCCGGCGCAGCTCGCCCGCCGGCTGGCGCAAATCGGCGTGGTCGATCGCGAGACCGGAGCCAAACTCGTCGCCACCCTCAAGTCTGGCCAGCGGCTGGTTTCGCGCGAAGGCGATCTCTGGCGCTGGGACGGCTACGTCGCGGCCGCGCACGCGCCGACCGGGGCGGCGCGGCGTCTCGCGCAGCGCAGCCGCTTTGCCGAAATCGACGGCGAATTGGTAACGGCCCGTGCCGAGGTCGACGACAAGCGCAACGCGCTTGCTACCGCGCAAGCGGCTTTCGATGCCGCCGGCCACACCGAGACCGAGACGCGCGCGCGCGAACGCGATCTCAACCGCCAGGCGGCGCGGCTATCGGCGCTGGCCGAGGCGCGCGCGCGCCTCACCGCCAGCCGCGATGAGGCGAACGCCGGTAAGGCCGAAGCCGAGCGCGCGCTAAATGCGCTGGCGCCCGCTGCCGAACTCGAAAGCAAACTCGTCGCCGTGCGCGATGACATCACGGCCAAGCGCGCCACGCTCGCCGAGGTGCGCGCCGAGCAGCAGGCCATCGTGCGCGAGGCGGAATTGGCCGATCGGCGGTTGGTGGCGCTCGCGACCGACAGAGCCGGCTGGATCGGGCGCCGCGACGGCGCGCATAACCAGATCGCCACGCTCGACCAGCGCATTGCCGAGGCCAAGCGCGACCGCGCGGAACTGGAAAACGCACCGCAGATTTTCGCCGAGAAACGCAAAGGCCTGATCGGCGAGGTGTCAAACGCGGAAACGGCGCGGCGCGCCTGCGCGGATCGCTTGGCCGAGGCCGAGAACGCGCTCTCCGAAGCCGACCGCGACGCCCGCGCCGCCTTGGAAGCAGCCTCCGCCGCACGCGAGGACCTCGCCCGCGCCGAGGAGCGCTTCGAGGGCGCCAAGCGGCGTCTGACCGACATCGGCCGCGAAATCCGCGATATGCTGGAAATCGAACCCTCCGCCGTCGCGGCTTTGGCCGAGATCAAGGAGGGCGAGGCGCTGCCCGAGCTCGCCGAGATCGAAGAAAAGCTCGAACGGCTGCGCCGCGAACGCGAACGGCTGGGCGCGGTCAATCTGCGCGCCGAGGAAGAACTGCGCGAGGTCGAGGCCCAGCACACCAACCTCACCACCGAACGCGACGACCTGGTGGAAGCGATCAAGAAACTGCGGCTCGGCATCCAGAGCCTCAACCGCGAGGCGCGCGAGCGGCTACTGGCGTCGTTCGAGCAGGTCAACAAGCACTTCCAGCATTTGTTCACAAAACTGTTCGGCGGCGGCACGGCTGAATTGCAGCTGGTCGAAAGCGACGACCCGCTCGAGGCCGGCCTCGAGATCATGGCCAAGCCGCCGGGCAAGAAGCCGGCGACGCTCTCGCTACTGTCGGGTGGCGAGCAGGCGCTGACCGCGCTGGCGCTGATCTTCGCGGTGTTCCTGACCAATCCGGCGCCGATCTGCGTGCTGGACGAAGTGGACGCGCCGCTCGACGATCACAACGTGGAGCGCTTCTGCGACCTGCTCGACGAGATGACCAAGTCCACCGATACGCGCTTCGTGATCATCACCCACAACCCGATCACCATGGCGCGCATGAACCGCCTGTTCGGCGTCACGATGGCCGAGCGCGGCGTATCGCAGCTGGTTTCGGTCGATCTAGGAACCGCGGTGCAGTTCCGCGAGGCGGGCTAGCGCACGATCCCGAAAATCTTGTCCTCCACTTGATCGGGATGGGAACCGGTTTTCGGATAAGATCATGCGCAAAGGCAACTAAGCCACCGCGGTCGGACGCTGCCCGTTGCTGAGTCGCGGCTCGTCCGCAAGCCAGGCGGAACCCATGGCCCAGATGTGTTCCTGCCCGCAGGCTGGACAGAGCATGCGCGCCGCGACCTTCGGCAATTTGCGGAACACGCTCGGTTCGACCTCGATCGCGGTCGATACCGGCTCGCGGGTAATGGGGCACCTGATCATCACCGAGCTCATGCAGACCCCCTTCGATTGACCCCGACCGAATGGAACTCTTGCGACTATGGAACCGATAGATCGTGACAGTCTTAAGACCGGCGGAACTTTTGTGGATAAAGTCTTGGTGATTGCTAGGACGGCGGAACCAATCCCGGTCGACGGCGTTATTCGCCCGTACGTTTCAGTCGGGCGGCTCCCCCTTACCCCCCGAATAGCCGTCTGGCGAAAAGACCTCGGGCTGCCGCCCGGGGTCTTTTTTTGCAACATCAACCAGTTACGAGAAATGCGGCGGCCGCGGCGCGATGCCGCGTGAGCCACTACCCCGTTGCCGTTGGCGGCGCCCTACCCATCTAGGCTAGGCTTGTTCCATCGAAATTTTTTCAGGAGCCGTTCCATGTCCATCACCGGCTGGGTCGTTCTCGGCATCGTTGTCGTGATCGTGATCTGGGCGATCAGCATCTACAACGGCCTCGTTGCCATGCGGCAGAGGACCAACCAGGCCTTCGCCGACATCGACGTGCAACTCAAGCTGCGCCACGACCTGATCCCCAATCTGGTGGAGACGGTGAAGGGCTATGCCGCCCACGAACGTGGAACTTTGGAGGCGGTAATCCAGGCCCGCAACGCCGCCATCGCCGCGCCCGGGGTCGAGCAGAAAGTGGCGGCTGAAAACATGCTCAGCGGCGCGCTACGGCAATTGTTCGCGTTGTCGGAAAATTATCCAAACCTGAAGGCCAACGCGAATTTCCAGCAGTTGCAGAGCGACCTGTCCGACATCGAGAACAAGCTCGCCGCCTCGCGCCGTTTCTTCAACAACGCGGTGCAGGAATACAATACCGGCATCCAGGTGTTCCCGGCCTCGCTGTTCGCCGGCGTGTTCGGTTTCGCGCAGCGTCCGTTCTTCGACGTCGGCGAGGAGCGCGCACAACTCGAACAGGCGCCGAGCGTGAAGTTCTGACAATGTGCGTGTCCCGGACGAGCGAGCGCGGTTGCGGGAGCGACGATCCGGGACTCAGGAGAAATGCGACGCGGCCGGTTGGCCGCGTCTCGATCAAAGAAAACTCTTGCGCTGGGTCCCGGGTCTCCATCCGCTCGGCGTGACAACGCCTCGCTACAGTCGCCCGGGACACGAGTAACAGCATGGCCGCCTTCGGTCTCTACACGCATATCCAATCCAACAAGCGCCGCTCGATCGCGCTGCTGATCGGCCTGTTTTTCCTGGTCTACGCGATGGTGTTCGCCGGCGCGCTGCTCGCCGAGGCGCTCATCTCACATCCCGACGCCCGCGGCTATTACACCAGCCCGCCGCTCGACTACCTGATCCGCGCCGCGGTTTTCGATTTCGTCAAGGTGGCGCCCTTCGCCACCATTGGTACCGTGATCTGGATTTTCATCGCCTACCGGTTCCACCAGTCGATGATCGACGCGGTGACCGGCGCGCATCAAGTCAGCCCGACCGAGGAGCCGCGGCTTTATAACCTTCTGGAAAACCTGTGCATCTCGCGCGGCATCACCATGCCGACGCTGCGCATCGCCGACGACGAGGCGCTCAATGCCTTCGCCACCGGCATGAACGACAAGCAATATTCCATCACCGTGACCCGCGGCCTGATCGAGGCGCTCAACGACCAAGAGCTTGAGGCCGTGCTCGGCCACGAGCTCACCCATATCCGCAACGGCGACGTGCGCATGATGGTCGTCGCCATGGTGATCGCCGGCGTGCTCGGCTTCTTTGGCGAACTGGTGTTCCGCATCTTCTTCCAGAACATGTTCTGGGGCGGCGGCCGCCGTTCGCGCGACGGCGAAAAAGGCGGCGGCGCCGGCGTCGCTATTGTCATCGCCATCGCCTTGATCGCGCTGGTCTGGATCCTGTCGATCGTCATCCGCTTCGCGCTGTCGCGCCAGCGCGAATATCTCGCTGATTCCGGCTCGGTCGAGCTGACCAAAAATCCCGATGCCATGATCTCGGCGCTGCGCAAGATCGAGGGCCGCGGCGAAATTCCCGGCGCCAATTCCGCCGTGATGGAAATGTGCATCGACAATCCGCGCGAAGGATTTTCCAATATTTTCGACACTCACCCGTCGGTGGAAAAACGCGTCGAGGCGCTGGTGAAATTCGCCGGCGGCCACGATCCTGGGCCGCTGGCGCTGGAAGCGCCGCAGGAAGCCGAGGCCACGTCGGAGCCGCCGCCGGACGGTCCTTGGGCGCCCGAGACGCCGCAACAAGCGCCTAGCCCATCTGGCCCGTGGGCGCCGGAACCCGGCACGCCTGCTCCCGGACCGGGCGGCCCGTGGGGACCAACGCAGCGCTAGCTCACCTCTCCCCGCGCGCGGGGCGAGGGAAGACTAATGCCCCTCGAACGAGATCAGTGTGCGCACCGACACGTCGAGCTTGCGCAGGCGTTCGGCGCCGCCGAGGTCGGGCAGGTCGATGACAAAGCAGGCCGCCAGCACGTCGGCACCGAGCTGGCGTAGCAATTTGACCGCCGCTTCCGCCGTGCCGCCGGTCGCGATCAGATCGTCCACCAGCACCACGCGCTCGCCCGCGACCAACGCGTCGGCGTGCATTTCGATCGTGTCCTCGCCGTATTCCAGCGCATAGGCGACGCTCACGCGTTTATGGGGAAGTTTGCCCTTCTTGCGGATCGGCACGAAGCCGGCCGACACCTGGTGCGCCACCGCGCCGCCCAGAATGAAGCCGCGCGCCTCGATGCCGGCGACCTTGTCGATCTTCATGCCGGCCCAGGGCTGCACCAGTTCGTCGACCGTGCGGCGGAACGCGCGCGCGTCGCCCAGAAGTGTAGTGATATCGCGGAACATGATGCCCGCCTTGGGATAGTCGGGGATCGAGCGGATGGCGGATTTCAGATCGTTATCGAGGTCGAAGGACGTCATACATTTCCCGTCAGGCTTGCGAGGATTGCTAGAAGCAGAGATGAGTCATCACGTTGCCGCGCTTGTCCTTGAGGACGTAGGGGCAGTCCATGTTCTTGAGACGCGTTTTCGCATCTTCGTTACCGAGTGCGGCGGCTTTTTCGTAATACGACCTTGCGGCGCGCGAATCTTCCGGCCCGCCGCGCCCGATTTGTGCAAAGCCCCCCGCCCACATCATCGCATCGGAATGACCTTGCGCGGCCGCCTTTTCAGACAGCGCGCGCGCGGCGACATTGTCCTTCGGACCGCCGGTTCCTTCGGCAAGCATTATTCCCATCTGAAATTGCGCTTCGGCCGAATTCGCCTCCGCCGCCTTCGCAAGCAGCGCCCTGGCCTCGCGCGGATCGGACGGCGAGCTGCCCCTCGTCGCCCCAAGATTCATAATGCCGCGCGGATTGCCGGCCTTGGCCGCGCGCTCGAACAGCGCGCGCGCCGCGGCCTGGTCCTTGGGCACGCCCGCGCCGGTTCCGAGCATGACGCCGAGCTCGACCATGGCAGACGTGCTGCCCTTGTCGGCCGCCTGGCGATAGGCGCGCAGCGCTTCCGGCATTTGACGATTGGCGGCGTAAGCGCGGCCAAGCTGGTAAAGCGCGCGACGCGATTTCGCCGCGGTGATTTTGCAATATTTGATCGCCGTTTCGATATCGGACGCCGCGACCTGCGGGACGCCTTTGACATCCGCCGGCTTATCCGGATCGGCCGGGTCGGCGGCGATCCGGTCGCACAACACCAGATCGGCCGATTGGCCGTGCGCGGGAGAATGAAGCGACGCGGCGGCCAGTATCGAGAGGCCAAAGCCGCAAGCGATAAATATTGCGCCGGAGCGTTCTCGCATGACTCTACACATTACACTGGTCATTGACTTTAAAGCCGCAGGTTGGGGCCAGCAAGCGCCCGGCGCTCAGCGATTGAGCACCCTGCCCGCCACCGCGTCGAGCTTCTTGATCAGCTCGGGATCGCGCGCATGAGGCGCGGTGATCAGCGCCGAGTCGAGCGCACGATCCGAGCCGATCGGACACGGCTCATGCTGGCGGGGAAAATCGTGCGCCAGCCGCGCCACCAGCCGCTTGGCGTGCTCGGCATTTTCCAAGAGCACCTTGATGATGTCCTGCACGGTGACCGCGTCATGATCGGGATGCCAGCAGTCGAAATCGGTCACCATGGCGACGGTGGCGTAACA
>DAIMKK010000050.1:0-1506 GCA_036721745.1 Pseudolabrys sp.
GCCACACTGATTTGGAAATCTCTAAAGAGTCACAATTTTTGGAACTTGGTATAAATCGGTGTCTATTTCCGATTGACGTTTCTTTAGGACTGCCAGCGCGTTTTCAAAATATTGTCGCGCGAGGGTAAAACCCTGCTGGGCAAAGCGGCGCTTATCCAAATCGGTAAATTCGCGACGCACCTTGGGAATGTAAGGCGCGGAAGATGCAGAACTGCTCGATGTACCTTCACCGGGGAACGGTGCCGCAGGATGTCGGGGTGCTGCCGAAGGACCAGGAAATTTAGGTGCAGATGACGGCTTTGCCCTCCCGGTACTTAGACCATCAATAAGTTGCTGCCTTGCCACCACCTCATCAACGCCGACCAGGTCGATACGGATAACAGCTTTCAATAGTCCGTTTGGATCACACTCGCGCACGCGGACGGGCACCAGTTTCAATTTCGAGCCCATTGGGTCATCGGCAAATGCAGCGGCCCATTCGGGTGTGGCGAAGCTGGACTCTAGGTAGTCGGGTGACAAAACCGCGATCGTACGGTCTGCTTTCGCAGCTGCATTCTGCATCTCGATAACAAAATTTCCGCCCGGTCTAAAATCCCACTTCTGCAGCGTCGCCGTATGACCTTCCTCTTCCAATACCCAAGCGATCCATTCCGCCCAAGCGGTATCGACATGAGTGTAACTCACAAAAAAGTGTGCCATCCTAAGGCCTCTAGCATACCTAGAATTAGGTATTACAACGCACGGCAAGGCTAAGCCATTCCTTTTGGGAGATGGACGTGGAAATTGAATGGGGTGGAATCACTGAATCCATCGACAACGTTGCGCTCGGAACGTGCTTTGGTTTTAACTTTCGCAGAAAAGGGACGCAGTGGGCGCTAAGAGTCGATGAACTATTCTCAACGGGCGAAACAAAAAAGGGATTGGTGTCCCTAACTACTGGCTATGAAGATCGTTCAAATGGGCCGGCATTTTTTCAATTATCCGCGTTTGGCTCGAACAACATTGTCTACAGCATGCCTGATGCAAAACTGGCGCTCGCTACAGACCAAAAACATATCTACCCAGGACGGTATGGTATCGAACTTGAGCCTGGAGTTATTGCGCGGGTCGGCGAGCAAACGCTTCTTATCGTTGCCTATAATAGCGGGATGAGATTTGTTGATGTGGTCAGCGGAACGATTGCACAGAACGCGCCAAATTTTGACGGACCTGTATTGTTTTCTGCTTGGAGCATTGTGCGTCGGCAAGGTGATGAATCAAAGACTATTTTTGAGTTCCCACCACCACTTCCATCTCCCCCACTGCCTTCCTTGTCGGCTTCACCGTGATCCTCACGTCCCGCCCGAGCGCGGTCAGAAATTCCATCAGGCGCCCGACCTCAACATTGCCGGCAAGGGTGCGCATCAGCGCGGAGACGTGCGGCTGCCTCTCCCGGCCTCATGCTGAGGAGCGCACCGCTAGTGGTGCGGCGCATTCAGAGGATACCCGATTGACCTCGCGTTTCCG
>DAIMKK010000050.1:1516-10960 GCA_036721745.1 Pseudolabrys sp.
GAAGGCGGGAAGTAAGCGAAAGAGTCGCCCCACTAGGTGCGCGTCTCGAAGCATGGGCCGCCCCATCCTTCGAGACGGGCGCTTCGCGCCCTCCTCAGGATGAGGCGGAGTGGCTAGAAATATAAACCAAATAAAATCAGTAGCTTACAACCACATTGACTATATACGTACATGTACAATATACCGTACGCATAACCAAGGAAGCCGCCCATGGCCCACGTCTCTTACACCGAACTGCGCAGCAACCTGTCGAGCTTGATGGATACGGTGTGCGACAGCCGCGCGCCCCTGCTCGTCACACGGCAGAATGCGCGCAGCGTGGTCATACTTTCCGAGGACGAATACGAAGGACTCATGGAAACGGTCCACCTGCTGCGCAGTCCCGCCAACGCCACGCGGCTGCTGCAGTCGATCGCAGAGGCCAATAGCGGTCAGTTGACGGAGTTCGAATTGATCAAGCCGAAGACTTCCGCTTCCAAAGCATGAAGATCGTTTGGACGCCGAAGGCCAGAGAAGATTATTTGCATTGGAGCAAAACCGATCAGAAGATATTGGCCGCCATCAACGACCTGATCGAAGACATCCAACGCGATCCGTTCAAGGGGCTCGGGAAACCGGAGCCCCTTAAATATGCCCTGCAAGGGCTTTGGTCCCGGCGCATCACACGCGATGACCGGCTGGTTTATCGAGTCAGCGGCAAGGGCAAAGATCGGCAACTGGAAATCATTCAGTGCCGCTATCACTACAAGTGATCGCAGTGCCTACCGTGGCCGACGACGGCGAGGCCTACACCACCCTCACCTTCCCCGCCTCGCCCAAGGCGCACTCCAGCGCCGCGCGGTCCCATTGCGCGAGATCCGCCGCCGCCGCGTAGGTGCTCTGCAGGAATTCCATCAGCGTGACGTCCGGATCGCGCGCGGTCCGCACCGCGTCGTAGGGTAAAATGAATTCGCCCAGCTCCTTGCTAAAAAACGCCGCGTCGGGCTTCACCTTGACCGCCGCGAAACCGTCCGGCGTCGGATAGGCGTAGGAATAAAACGCCGGATAATCGACCGGTCCCGGCGAGCCCGGCCAGAAGCCCGCGCTCGAGACCTCGTGCGAATAGGCCTCTTGCGCCACGGCGTCGGGCAGATGCGGCACGCCGCCGGGGTGGCGCGGCGCGCGCCGCCCGGAAAAGCGCGTCACCGCCAGATCGAACGAGCCCCAAAAGAAATGCACCGGGCTCACTTTGCCGAGGAAGCCGGTGCGGAAATGCGCCAGCACCTGGCTCGCGGCGAGCAGCGCGCGCCAGAACCGGTTGGCGTAGTCGGCGTCATAGGAAGCGTGCGCGGTGTCTTGATCGAACGGAACGGCGCCGGCGATCTCGCTCGGCATCGGGTTGATCGCGGTGGCGAGGCCCAATTCTTTGAGCGCGATCATCACGTCAGCGTAGAATTCCGCCACGCTCACCGGCTTGAGCGCCACCTGGCGGAAATGGCCGTCGCTGGTCCGCACCCACAGCACATGATCGACGAAGTCGAAATCGATCTGAAATGTGCGCGCATCGTAAGGGATCGGCCCGCTGGTCAATCCACGCGCGCTGACGGTGAGCGCGACGTGCCAAGAATGATTGAGCCAGGGCGTGCGCGCCAGACGGATTTTGCCGACAATTTGCGTCCACAGATGCAGCGTGGCGGCGGTGTCCGCCCAGGCGGCGTAAGGCAGTTCGGGCCAGCGCGCGGGGTTTGCTGCCATGGCGTCATCATGAAGGGCCCGGTGGAACCCGGCAATCACCAACTTATGATGCGACAAAATTTCATTATTCAGGGCTGCATGACTCTGATATACATATCTAACAGTGCTCAGCGCAGTCAAAGCGGCCAATAGTTCCGGCGCACTGCCGTGCAGCAATATTTCAGTTCGTCGCCCTCAGCCGCTGCTTTGCTGCGCTCTGCATGTTCAAACTTTGCAGGGTGATGACATGGGCCGCCGCACAGGCGAAATGTCAAAATCACAGCTTGATCGGGATTTCCCGTATCAAATCGCCGTGCCCGCGGATCGATGCAAGGGCGACAATCGCGAAAAGCAGACGCGCTTTTGCGCCGATCTGTCGTTAGCCCCGCGGCTTCATTCGGTCATCCACGACGAGGTGACTTATCAGGTTTTCTGCTTTGCCGACCCGCAGCATGCCACTTCATTTCAGGACACATTTGGCGGCCAGAAGTTCAGCCCGGCCGCGCGCGGACACGGCGAGTGCTGGTACCGCTGGCGCTAGACCCGCGCCTGTTGCGCGGCAATGACGGAGGAGAAGGCGCGCCGTTACCCGCTCGTCCCCGCGAAAGCGGAGACCCAGTCCTGGATGCCCGCTTGCGCGGGCATGAGCGGAGAGGAAGCTGCCCTACTCGTGCGCGATCACCTTGAACGGCTGCTTGTAGGGCTCGACCCGCAGCGAACTTGCCGCCAGCACGCCGATCTTGGCGCGCGGCGCCACCATGCGCTCGCCGTCCTTCTGGGTGACGGCGTATTGCCAGAGCGTGAGCGAGCCCTTGGCCGCGATCGCCTTGGCGATGCCGCCGGCGTCGCCGCCCAGATCCTTCAATTCGGCGTCGTTGAGGCCGACCACGATCTCGTCCTTCACGGTCACGATCTTGAACAGCGTCTCGGCCGAGGCGGGCGCCGCCGCAGCGACGAGAACGGCGGCCGCCAGTGCGGCACCGGCGAAACATTGAGCTTTGGTCATGGCATCTCCTTTTGGATGAATAGTTCAGGCTATCCCTGCGGCAACCCTCAAAACACCCGGCACTCGCGCGCCGACTGCGAGCTGCCGCCGTTCATCTTGGCGCGCATCGTAAAGGAATTCTTCGCCGCCGCGCCGGCCGATTTCGGCGCCAGCACGATGGTGCCGCGGCCCTGCGCAGCGCCCTTGGCGCTGGTGATATAGACGAAGACCTTGCAGGTGATGCGCTGTTCGCACTGGTTGGTCAGTTCGACCCGAAAGCCCACACCCTTGCCAAGGCGGACATAGTTGTCCTCCTCGGAAATACATTTGAGCTGGCCCGTGGTGCCGTCATCGGCCTTCGGCGGCGGTTCGGCCGGCGGGGTCTGCGCCTGCGCAGCGCCCGTCAAACATCCGGACAGCATCAGTGCGACGGCGGCAACCTTGATGGCATTGGTCATAGCAAGCCTTTGGCTATCCTTTTGATGAACGGGCCCTCTATCTTGGTCGCGCGGCGGCCTGCAAAGGTTCAAGCCAACTTGAAGCCGTCTTGCCGCCGCTCCGCCATTGCCGGATGATCCCGGCCGTGGGGCCTTACCAGTCACCAGGGAGAACGTCATGTTGTTTATTCTGTCGCTGAACTTCACCGATCAGGGCATCCGCGGCATCAAGGATGCGCCCAAGCGCGCGCAACAGGCGCGCGACCTCGCCAAGAAAGTCGGCGTCGAGCTCAAGCAGGTCTATCTCACCTCCGGCGACTCTGACCTCCTCGTGATGGTCGAGACCTCGAACGGCGACAACGTCGCCAAGTTCGCGCTGGCGCTCGGCGCGCTCGGCAACGTGCACACCCGTACCTGCCGCGCCTGGACGATGGACGAGTTCCAGAAGCTGGTCGCCGAACTGCCGTAACGCGGCCCGCGATACCCGCGCTCTTTCCCTCTTCCCGTGTGGAAGGGGGAAAGAATCCAACGATGCATTGACGCGCGCGTGCCCTTCTGGCATCCGCAACGTCCCTCCGTTGGAATCGAAATTCTGAAATGCCAAAGAGACCGTTCCGCGTCGGCCGTTCCCGCACCGGCCTCGGCCTGTTCGCCACAAGGCCGATCAGGAAGGGCTTGCGAATCGCCGAGTACAAAGGCCGCAAGCTGAACACCAAGGAAGCCAACAGACTGGAGGCGCGCGGCAATCTTTACCTTTACGAAATCAACAGCCGCTGGACGATCGACGGCACGCCGCGCAGCAATGTCGCGCGCTACTTCAATCATTCCTGCAATCCCAACGCGGAAATATACGACGTCAAGCACCGGGTGTTCATCCGGACGCTGCGCACTATCAAGCCAAGCGAGGAAATCACCTACGATTACGGCGTCGACTACCTCAAGAACGTGATCGGGCGATCGAATTGCAAATGCGGCCGCTGCATGCGGCGGCGCGCCCGCAAGGCGCGCGAACGCCGCGCGCTGGACAAGCGGCGGCTGGCGCGACAGCGGGGCAAACGAAGGCGGAAATAGGCGAAGAACAGCCATTCGTTTTTACCTCTGCCCGGCCGCTCGCGGCCATGCTAGGCGGATGATCCTGCCCCGCCACCAGAGGCCGATCTCCAAGGTGACCTCCGAGCGCTTCGACCAGCGTCTGCCCGCCGCGCGCGCCGACCGCGTGTCGCGCGGCATTCTCTATATGCTCGCCGCCACCGTGATGTATGCGGGCTCGACCGCGCTGTCGAAATGGCAGGTCGCCAGTTACGCGTTCGCCGAGGTGCTGTTCGTGCGCACCTTCGTCTCGCTCATCGTCGTTGCCCTGCTGATCCTGCCGGGTCACGGCCTGCATGTATTCCGCACGCAGCGGCTGCGCGATCACGCCGGACGCAGCGTGACCCAGACGGTCGCGCAGAGCATGATCCTGATCGCGCTCAGCCTGATGCCGATTGCCGGAGCCGTGGCGATCAATTTCTCCGCGCCGCTGTTTGCCACGTTGTTTGCGGCGCTCTGGCTCAAGGAAAAGGTCGGGCGCGCGCGCGCCGCCGCGCTGGTCGTCGGCTTCCTCGGCGTGCTGCTGGTGGCCTCACCCGGCGCCGACAGCTTCCGCATCGGCGCGTTGTTCGCCATCGCCAACGCCGTGCTTTACGGCAGCGTTACCGCCGCGGTGCGCGGCATGACCACGACCGAATCCGCGGAAACGCTGACCATGTATCAGATGCTGTTCATGTCCGGATTTTTCCTATGCGCGCTGCCGCTGTTCGGATTCGGCTGGCCGAGCGGACAGGACGCGGCCGCCATGGTCGGCGCCGGTATTCTCAACGGCTTCGGGCAGTACTGGTGGACGCGCTCGCTGTCGTTCGCGCCGCCTGCGGCGGTCGGGCCGTTCTATTATTTCTCGCTGGTGTGGGCGATGATCCTCGGCTTCGTGTTCTGGGGCGACATCCCGACATTGCCCTTGCTCGCCGGCTCGGCGATCGTGGTCGGCTCCGGACTATTCCTGCTCTGGCACGAAACCAGTAAAAAGCCGCTTATCGCCGAATGAAAATCAAAGGGAGGATTGAACCATGAGCTTGAGAATTCGCCGCGTCGTCACCGGCCACGACGACCAGGGCCGCGCCAAGGTGCTGATCGACGAAAACGTGAGCAACGTGATTTCGAGCCGGCCGGGCGCCAATTCCTCGGTGATCTGGACGAGCACCGGTTTCCCGGTGAACAATGACGGCGACCTCGATCCCTCGCACAAGGCGATCGCCACGACCATCGACAATGGCGCGGTGTTCCGCGTCGTCAGCTTCGGGCCGGGCGTTACGCCCCGCAACCACCGCACCGATTCGATCGACTACGCGGTGGTGATCTCCGGCGAGATCGACATGGAGCTCGACGTCGGCAGCGTCCACCTAAAGACCGGCGACGTGTTGGTGCAGCGCGGCACCATCCATAATTGGGTGAACAAAGGCAGCGCGCCTTGCGTGATCGCGTTCACGCTGGTGTCGGCCAAGCCGGTGACCGCCGGCGGCAAGACGCTGGAAGCGCGCGGGTGAAGTTTATCCCTCCCCGCTTCGCGGGGAGGGATAAGCAGATCACTCATCCAACTCCGGGTAATGCCGGAAAATTCCCATCTCGTTGAACGGCAGGCGGCGCTTTGAGGCCAAATAAGCCTTGATGCGCGGCCGTCCTGCGACGCGGCCGCGCAGCGCGACCACGCGCGACACTTTGCGCTCGATGCGCGTCATCGCTTTGGGAAAGGCGTAACGCAGGCCTTCGACAAGCTGGAACAGCGATAGATCGACGTAGCTGAACTTGGCGCCGAGCACGTTCGGCCCGCCGCTCTTGTCCAAGACGCGCTCAAAATAGCCGAGATATTTCGGCGCGCGCCCATCCAGGAAGTTTCCGGTGAAGCGCTTGGCCTCGGGCTTGGCGTCCTCGTAGTAAAACTCGCCGCCAAGCGGATGATGGGTGTCGTGGATTTCCTTGACGAAATCCGTGACCGTCAGCTGCAACTGATGCAACCAGAGCCGCCCGGTTTCCTCGCGCGGCGCCAGCTTCAGTCGCGGCCCCAGATAGAACAAGATATTGGCGGTCTGTGCGACCACGAGCTTACCCGCTTTGAGGAACGGCGGCGCGAACGGCGGACGCTTGTCGCGCCCGCCATTCATCATCGCCATCATTTTGTCCATGCCGGCTTTGCTGCGCGCGACGTCGTCGTAAGCAGCGTCGGCATCCTCCAGCGCCAGCCGCACGAATTCGCCGCGGCCCTGGATTTCCGGCCAGTAGAACAGCTGATAACGCATGGGAAACTCCCGGCAGTTTTCTGCCGGGAATTTTAACCGCTACATCAGTTCACCGCAAAGCAATACAGCAGGCCGTCGCCGCCGGTCGAACGCAAGTCGGCCTGCGAGCAGCCGCCTTCGGCACCGCGTGAAGGATGCGACGAGTTCCAGGAATGGGATTCCGCGTCGTCGCGCAAACCTTGCCGGTCGTTATGGCCGAGCATGACCGAGCCTTGCGTGCTGCTCGTGTAGTTCTTGCAGGTCATGTCCTTGTCGGCCGGGAAAGCTTTGCCGTCCGCCGTCGAGCCGGTCAGAATGTCATGCCGGTTCGGCTTGTCGCCTCGGCCGTTGATCACGTCGCCCTTTTCCGAAAGATTGTTTTCCTTGCTGAGTTTGTTGTTGGCGCTGTGCAAATCGTCGACGCTGGCCGCAACCACAACACCCTTGGCGTTCATCCAGGGACCCTTGCCGATGCGGTCGCGCGCGTTCACCGCGCCGGCGCCTTGCGTGGACAGATAGGCGTGCCAGGTCTTGGCGACCGCGCCTGCCGATTTCGCGAGGTCCTGGCAGTGCTTGTCGGCGCCGGTAAGCCCGCCGAGGTCGGCGCCCTTGCCTGGCCCCGCGCTGGTGACGAAGAAGCTCATATTGGCCTGTTGCGCCTGTGCCGGCGCCGCACAAAGCATCGCCAAACATGCCGCCAGCGGCATGCCGATCCGAATAGCTGTCATTAAAGTTCCTCCCGACAATGGCTGAGGCCCGTCGCCCCGCCTTGGCAGTAAAGAACCCCGCCAATGTGTCGCTATTCCAGCGTTCACGCGCCGTTGATCGATCAGCCCGCGGGCTTGGCCTTGTATTGGTCGTCGGTCACCGGCTCGAGCCAGGTCACGTGCTCGCCACTATGCTCCTGCATGGCGATGTGCTCCATGCCGTGCTCGGGCGTCGCGCCGTGCCAGTGCTTTTCGTCCGGCGGAATCCAGACCGTGTCGCCCGCGCGGACAACCCGGATGGGGCCGTCCCAGGTCTGCACGTGCCCGATGCCGGAGGTGATGTGCAAGGTCTGTCCGAGCGGATGGGTGTGCCAGGCGGTGCGCGCGCCCGGCTCGAAGCGCACCCAGGCCGAGCGCAGCAGCGCCGGATCTGGCGTCTGGATGATCGGATCCTGCCACACCGTCCCGGTGAAACTCGGCGCGGGCATTCGGCGCGACGGCCGCGATCCGCAAGCGATGATATCCACGGTCATTCCCTCCCACTTTTATGTTCGTTTCCGATCGTCATTTTCTACACGACCGGCGCCAATGCAAAAAGCCCGGCGTTGCCGCCGGGCTTTCGTTTCAGAGAAGTTCTTGCGCCAGATATCAAGCCGACTGCAGATTGCCAGCCGCCTGCTTGCCGCGCTCGGTGACGATTTCGTAGCTGATCTTTTGGCCTTCAACCAGCGAACGCATGCCGGCCTTCTCGACCGCGGAGATGTGCACGAACACATCCTTGGAGCCGTCATCCGGCTGAATAAAGCCGAAGCCTTTCTGGGTATTGAAGAACTTCACAGTTCCGACAGGCATCATAGTTCCTTTCACGCTTCCGGTTGAACGCCCTCGCGCGCATCGCGTTGGCGGCAACTGTCCGAGTTTTGGGGGTTCACTTGGAGCGCAGCCCAAAGCCGGGAGCGGGTCAGCAAGGTGAGGCCGAAAACCAGGTTGCGGGCGGCGGCATAGACGGAAAACGATGCAAGGTCAACGGCCCAGCGGGGCGGCGCGCCGCGCAGACCGGCCCTATATATCGTTTTATGAATTGGTAATGGCCAACTTGTATAGTTCAACGGCGCGTAGGACCGAGCGTTAACGGATTATGAATCCCAGAGCGCGCCTGCCCAATCGGGCAGTAGCGAGGCAACATGATCAGAGAAAAGCGTGCCGCACGCCGACAGCCTTTGCGTTACACCGCTTGGCTGGCGGTGACCGCCGAACAACGGATCGGTTGCGTAGTTTCAGACGTTTCCGAGACCGGCGCGCGCATCGACGTGCAGGATTCCAAGATCATTCCGGACCATTTTGTCCTGATGCTCTCGAGCAGCGGCGCCGCGCGGCGCATCTGCCGCGTGGTGTGGCGCAAGCCCACCCAATTGGGCGTGAAATTCGAACGCAGCCTCGCCGATGCCGCGAAGGCCACGCTGGCGCCGCAAGCCGATGCCGATGTGCAAGCCGCGCAGGATGCCGAACCGCTCACACCAGAATGATCGGCCGGCGCGGCTATCCGCCTGCACAATTGCCTACGATCACGTCTGCTGAATCGCCGACAGCAGCCAAGCGCCGCCGAGCGCGCGCCTGAACGTCCACAATTCGGTGGCCTCGCTCGGACTGCCGCCCTCGACCGCGCGGCCGCTCGCGCGCTCGACCATGCTGTCGTTGAGCGCAAAGCGCATGGCGACGGTGGCGTACTCGGAGTCGCCTTCGCGCCAGGCTTCCGCCAGGTCGCCCTGCAACAGCTTCACATCGGTGATGCGATTGACCAGCCCGCGGCTGCTGTTCTGCGTCAGTTGCTCGGCGAAATACGACACCATCTCAGGCGTCGCCTTGGCGCGCAACGCGTTCAAGTCTTCCGCCGAAAACGCGGCCTGCACGTCGCCGAGCAATTGCTCGTAGGCATCGTAGTCCGCCTTGTCGATGGTGAGCGGCTGACCGGCCGGCTGACTGCCGCCGAACATGTTGCCAAGGCCCGAGAAGTTGTGCCCGGTCGCCGGATGCGCCGCCGCATAAGCCGGCTCCGGCATGTGACGCCGCTGCCACAAGGCAAAAGCTAATCGCGCGACGAAAACGACCAGTGCGACCTGCAACAACAGCCCGAGGATCGATGCGAAGCCGCCCATGCCGCCGAAAAATCCGTGTCCGAACAGCAGCCCGAACAATCCGGCGCCGAGGAATCCGGCGGCCAGCCCGCCAAACAACCCGCCGCCGAACAGACCGGGCCGCGCGGCGCCGGCGAGTGGCGCAGCGCTGCCGGGCTG
>DAIMKK010000051.1:0-1701 GCA_036721745.1 Pseudolabrys sp.
CTAGCGCATGGCCCCGATAAGCTTGTCCTCGACTAGATCGGGGATGGGAACCGGTTTTCGGATAAGGTCATTCGCACTAAAGACGCTACGGTGCCGCGCCGGGGCGCGGATTGTCGTTGGCGGAGGCGGGCTGCGCTTTCGGCGCGGCTTTCACCACGGCCACCAGCGCCGGCCGCAACACGCGGTCGCCGAGCATATAACCGGCCTGGATGACCTGCGCGACATGGCCGGCCGGCAGCTCGGGATTCTCCACCTCGTACATCGCCTGATGCACGTTGGGATCGAACTTCTCGCCCGCCGGCGAGAATTTCGTCACACCGTTTTTTTCGAGCACCTTCATCAATTCACGCTCGGTGAGCTCGACGCCCTCGATCAGCGCCGTAAGCTTGGCATCGGCTTGCGCCCGCAATTCAGGACCCAGCGTCTCCAACGCGCGGTGCATGTTGTCGGCTACCGCCAGCACGTCGCGGGCAAAGCCGGTGACACCATAGGCGCGAGCGTCGGCGACCTCGCGCTCGGTGCGTTTGCGCAGGTTCTCCATCTCGGCCAGCGTGCGCAGCAATTTGTCCTTGAAATCCGCAGCCGCTTCCAACGCGGCGGTAACCTGCTCGGCCGGCACCAATTCAGGCGCCCCGGAAGCGGCCATCTCGCTCTCGGGCTGGGCAGCCGTGTCGTCTGCGGCGGGCCGGTCCGTCATGGTGGGTCGATCCTCAAGACTGTTCGGGTGTGGGGGATATCAGGGTTCAGACGCAAAAAATCAAGCTCAACCGGAAAGCAATTGGCTCACGATCCGCGCGGTATAATCGACCATAGGGATGACGCGGGCATAATTGAGCCGGGTCGGCCCGATCACCCCGATCACGCCCACAATGCTGCCTTTGCTGTCGCGATAAGGCGCCACGATGGTCGAGGAGCCGGACAGAGAAAAAAGCTTGTTCTCCGAGCCGATGAAGATGCGCACGCCGTCGCCGCGTTCGGCGCGGCCGAGCAGGTCGATCACGCCGCGCTTGGTCTCGAGCGCATCGAACAACGAGCGCACCCGCTCCAGATCGTCGAGCGCATGCAGGTCCTCGAGCAGATTGGCGTGGCCGCGCACGATCAGCTTGCGCTCCTCACTTTCGCCGCCCGACCAGCTTGCGAGGCCGGCCGAGATGATCCTCTGGGTGAGCTGATCGAGTTCGGCCTTGCCCGCTTCCATCGCGGCTTCGATCTCGATGCGCAGTTCGGCCAGTGTCTTGCCGCGAATGCGGGCGTTGAGGAAATTGCCCGCCTCGACCAAAGCCGAAGTCGGCACGCCGGCCGGCACGTTGAGAACGCGGTTTTCCACCTGGCCGTCTTCGGCCACCAGCACGGCCAGCGCGCGTTCCGGCTCCAACCGCACGAATTCGATATGCTTGAGCCGCACGTTGGCTTGCGCGGTGAGCACCACACCGGCCGACCGCGTCAAGCCGGACAAAGTCTGCGAGGCTTCGGTCAGCACGTTTTCCAGCGACTTGCCGCTGCCGGTGCCCGCCACCTGCGCTTCGATCGAGCGGCGGTCGCTCTCGGTCAAATCGCCAATCTGCATCAGCGCGTCGACGAAGAAGCGTAGGCCCAATTCGGTCGGCAGCCGGCCCGCGGACGTATGCGGGGCAAAGATCAGGCCGAGTTGCTCGAGGTCCGACATCACGTTCCGCACCGAGGCCGGCGACAGCGTGATCG
>DAIMKK010000051.1:1711-10817 GCA_036721745.1 Pseudolabrys sp.
CGCGAGCCGACCGGCTCGCCGGTGGCGAGATAGCTCTCGACGATCTGGCGGAAAATCTCGCGCGAGCGCTCGTTGAGCGCCGCCAGACTCACTTGGTTCGCACCGATCGGGACGTCGTGGGAAGCCACGGGCACTACTCCTTACATCCCGTCAACAATGGCCGTCGCGGCGGACTTGTTCAAGTCATGCATATGGTTATGGTGTGCGCCAACGACCAGCGCATGATCCCGAAAAGTGGCCACCGGTTTTCGGAAAAGATCATGCGCCGCTCTAAAAAGGAGCAAGCCCGATGCGGCCGAGCCGCCGACAAGTCGATGAACTGCGCGCCGTCTCGCTTGAGCGCAGCGTGGTCAAATACGCCGAAGGCTCCTGTTTCGTGAAATTCGGCGACACTCATGTGCTGGTGACCGCGAGCCTCGAGGAGCGCCTGCCGCCTTGGCTCAAGGGCCAGGGGCGCGGCTGGGTCACCGCGGAATACGGCATGCTGCCACGCGCTACCTCCGAGCGCACCCGCCGCGAGGCCTCGGCCGGCAAGCAGGGCGGCCGCACCGTGGAAATCCAGCGCTTGATCGGACGGTCATTGCGTTCGGTCGTCGATCTGCAGGCGCTCGGCGAAAAGCAGATCACCATCGACTGCGACGTGATCCAGGCCGATGGCGGCACTCGCACGGCGTCGATTACCGGCGCCTGGGTGGCGCTGTCCGATTGTCTTTCCTGGATGAAGACGCGCGACATGCTGAAAGCGCCAGTGCTGCGCGATCATATCGCCGCGGTTTCCTGCGGCGTCTGCAAGGGAACGGCGGTGCTCGATCTCGATTATGCGGAGGACTCGGAAGCCGACACCGACGCCAATTTCGTGATGACCGGCTCCGGCAATATCGTCGAGATTCAGGCCACCGCGGAAAAGATCCCGTTCAGCGAGGATCAGTTCCAGGTGCTGCTGGCGCTGGCACGCAAGGGCATCGAGAAGCTAGTGGGCTTGCAAAAAATGGCGGTGATGTGAGCCGAAAACTCGCCGGCCCTGTCGTCATCGCCACCCACAATCCCGGCAAGCTGGCCGAAATGCGCGAGCTGTTGGAGCCCTACGGCATCGAAGCGCGATCGGCCGGCGAACTCGGCCTGAGCGAGCCGACCGAAACTGGAAGGACTTTCGCTGAAAACGCCCGCGTCAAGGCGATGGCCGCGGCCAAGGCGACCAGACACCCCGCATTCGCCGACGATTCCGGCCTGGTGGTCGATGCGCTCGGCGGCGAACCCGGCATTCATTCCGCGCGCTGGGCCGGACCGGACAAGGATTTCCGTTTCGCCATGAACAAGATCCAGACCCTGCTGATCGAGCGCGGCGCGAGGACGCCCGAGCAACGCCGCGCGCATTTCATCGCCGCGCTGTGTCTCGCCTGGCCCGACGGCCATGTGGAAGAGTTCGAAGGACGCGTCGACGGCGTCGCGGTATGGCCGCCGCGCGGCGAGCAAGGCTTCGGCTACGATCCGCTGTTCAAGCCCGACGGCTTTGATCGCACCTTCGGCCAGATGAGCGCCGAGGAAAAGCACGGGTTACCGCCAAAAGGCAAAGGCCTGTCGCACCGCGCCCGCGCCTTCGTCAAACTCGCGGATGCGTGTTTGCGCGCCTAAGTGCAGTTCCCGATTGTTACAATTTTAATCAACTCTCCGCCGCGCGCGTGCATTCGCGCTAGCTGCCCTGCGAGGCGCGGCCTATGATGCTTAACATGAGTTTACCATCACCCTTTGCCGTCTATGTGCACTGGCCGTTCTGCCTGTCGAAGTGCCCCTATTGCGACTTCAACAGCCACGTGCGCCACGGCGGCGTCGACGAGGCACGCTTCGTGCGCGCGTTCGAAGCCGAGATCGCCGCGACCGCCGCGCGCATTCCCAGCCGCACCGTGTCGACGATCTTCTTCGGCGGCGGCACGCCGTCGTTGATGCAGTCGGCGTCGGTACAGGCCATTCTCGATGCCATCGGCAAACACTGGAGCATCGCGCCCGACGTCGAGGTGACGTTGGAAGCCAATCCGACCAGCGTCGAAGCCACCCGCTTCCGCGGCTATCGCGCCGCCGGTGTCAACCGCGTGTCGCTCGGTGTGCAGGCGCTCGACGATGCATCGCTCAAGGAACTCGGCCGTTTGCACAGCGCGCAAGAAGCGCTCGACGCGGTCGCGGTGGCGCGCGCGAATTTCGAGCGCTACTCGTTCGATCTCATCTATGCGCGGCCGCGCCAGACGCCGACCGCCTGGGCGGCCGAACTCAAGCGCGCCATTGCCGAGGCCGCGGAGCATCTTTCGCTTTACCAACTGACCATCGAGCAGGACACGCCGTTTTTCGGTTTGCAAAAAGCCGGCAAGCTCGTCGTTCCTGACGACGACACCGCGCGCGATCTCTACGACCTCACGCAAGCGACCTGCGCCGCGGCCGGCCTGCCGGCTTACGAAGTTTCCAACCACGCGCGGCCGGGCGCCGAGTGTCGGCATAATCTGGTCTATTGGCGCGGCCACGAATATGCCGGTGTCGGGCCGGGCGCCCATGGCCGGCTCAATATCGACGGCCGCCGCTACGCGACAGAAACCGACAAGCGCCCGGAAAGCTGGCTGATGCGGGTCGAGGCGTCAGGCAGCGGCCTCATCGTGGACGAGAAGCTCACGTCGGGGGAAACTGCTGACGAATTCCTGCTAATGGGGCTGCGGCTTGCCGAAGGCATCGAGCCCGAACGCTACACGTCGATCGCCGGCCGCACGCTCGATCCCAAGCGCGTTTCAATCCTGCGTGACGAGGGCGCGGTGGAAACCACCGCGAATGGCCGCCTACGCGTGACGCAAAGCGGATTTCCGGTGCTCGATGCGGTGGTCGCGGATTTGGCGGCTTAATCACGTGCCAGGAGCAAACGTACGCGGCGCTGGGCTGACCGGCTGGCCGCCCGAAGGCGCGACGCGCAGCACGGCGAGGCCGCGCTCGTTGGTGCCGTCGGGGCGGAAGCGGAACACGCCGTCAATCCCCGCGAAGCCCGAGGAATTGGTCAAAGTCTGCTCGGTGAAGCGTTGCGCACCTTGCGTTTTCACTAGCGCGGCGACCAGCGCGACCGCGTCATAGGCGAGCGTCGCCGTGCGTACCGGATCCTGCCCGTAGCGGGCGCGGTAGCGGCCTGAGAAATTGCGGAATCCGCTCGAGTCCGGCGCCGCGTACCAGCCGCCATCGAGCGCCGGCGTTGAGAACACGCGCGGATCGTCCCACAGGCCGGTGCCGAGCAATTGCACGCGCTTGAGGTTTACGCCGCTGGCGGCGAGCGCCTGCACCACTTGCGGCACCGCGTCAGCGCCGTCTGGAATGAAAATCGAATCGGCGTGGGCTGCCGCCTGCGCCACGCGCCGCGCGGGCTCGGCCATCTTGGTCGGATCGGGCGGATATTTTTCCAGCGCGACGACGCGGCCGCCGCGCCGCGAAACTTCCTGCTGGAACGCGGCTTCCACCACGGCGCCATAAGCGCTGTCGGGCAGCAGCGCCGCGAACGAGCGCTTGCCTTTGGAGATGGCGTAATCGACGATGCGCTTGACGTCGGTCTCCGGCAGGAAGCTAAACAAATAGATGCCGCGGGCGGCGACGCTGACGTCGGTCGAGAACGCGATCACCGGAATGCCGCGGGTGCGCGCGACCGAACCGACCGCGCTGACGGCTTCCGCGAACAGCGGGCCAATGATGATCTCGGCGCCTTCGCCGAGCGCCTGTTGCGCAGCGGCTTGCGCGCCCTGCGGCGTGCCGCCGTCGTCCTTCACCAGCAATTGGATGTTCGGATTCTTGAATTCGGCGAGCGCCATGTCGGCCGCGTTTTTCATGGACTGCGCAGCGACGCCGGCATTGCCCCGCGCCGACAGCGGCAGGATCAATGCGACGCGAACCTGGCCCTCGCCCAGCGTGGCGGCGGGTGCAGGCGTCGGCTCGGCCATCTCCGGCGGCGGCGTGTTGCTGAAAAACTGGGAATTGCCGCCGGCGCAGGCGCTCAGCACGGCGGCGGCGGCCGCAACACACAACCCGACGCACAGGCGGCGTCGCCCGTGCGACGGCATCCTACCCTCAGCTTGCCCCATCCCCGACATGGTGGCTCCCACGCGACAGTTCTATGTCAGTCCTACCGATTATCGGCGCTTTTGTCCTGCAAAAGTTAACGCCGTGAAAAAGAAAGGAAATTTGTCACGATGACGCGCCTGGGCCCGCCGTCTAAAGTAGCCAGCATGGCCAAAGACCGTAAAATCGCGGGCGTCGGCCGGCCGCGCCGCTATGCGTTGTCCGGTGCAAGCCTGGACGCTCCGCCATTGGCCGCGGGCCTTTATCTGGTGGCGACGCCGATCGGAAATCTGCGCGACATCAGCCTGCGCGCGCTCGAGACGCTGGCCGCCGCCGACGTGATCGCCTGCGAGGACAGCCGCGTTACTCGTAAGCTCGCCGAGCATTACGGCATCGCAACGCCGCTCACGCTTTATCACGAGCACAACGCGGCCGAGGCGAGGCCGAAGCTGCTCGCCCGTTTGGGCGAAGGGCAGGCGGTCGCCTTGGTCTCTGATGCCGGCACGCCGCTGATCTCCGATCCCGGTTACAAGCTGGTGCGCGAAGCGGTAGACGCAGGTTTCACCGTCATTCCAATGCCGGGCGCTTCCGCGGTCTTGACCGCGCTCGGTGCCGCCGGCTTGCCGACCGACCGTTTCTTCTTCGAGGGCTTTCTGCCCCCCAAGCAAGCGGCGCGGCAAAAGCGCATCGCCGCGCTCGCCGCCATTCCGGCCACTCTGGTGTTGTTCGAAAGCGGGCCGCGTTTGCCAGCCGCGCTCGCCGATCTCGCCGCTGGCCTCGGACCGCGATCTGCCGCGATCTGCCGCGAGCTGACCAAGCTGCACGAGGAAATTCGTCGCGACGATCTTGAGAGCCTGGCGCGTCACTACGAGGCCGGCGGCGAGACGCGCGGCGAGATCGTCATCGTGGTGGCGCCGCCCGCCGATAACGCGGAAAAGGCCGACGATGTCGACGACCTGTTGCGCCGCGCGCTCACGCGCGTCTCGGTCAAGGACGCGGTCGGCGAAGTAGCGCTTGCCACCGGCCGGCCGCGCCGCGAGGTCTATCAACGCGCGCTCGCGCTCGCGAAAGATAACGGCGATGGCGCGGCGTAACGCACCGCCGCGTCCGCCCAAGCCGCCGCCGCGGCCGGAACGACAAAAGCGCGAAGCGCGTCCTGAAAAAATTGCGGCATTCAGCCTCGGTATTTCCGCCGAGAGCCGCGCCGCCGTTTGGCTGCTCGCGCACGGCTATCGCATCTTGGCGCGACGCTGGAAGAGCCCGCTCGGCGAAATCGACATCATCGCCGCGCGCCGTCATTTGCTGATCTTCGTCGAGGTGAAAGCACGGGCCACCTTGGACGAAGCGGCGGAATCGGTCACCGAACGGCAGAAGCAGCGCATCGCGGCGGCGGCGGAAATCTGGCTTGCCAAATACCCGCAACCCACGATCCGCGATATCCGTTTCGATGCGATCCTGGTCGCGCCCGGCAAGCTGCCGCGCCATATCCCGGCAGCGTTTGAAACTGTTTGAAAGAACTAGGCGCTCAGCCGCTCGAAGAACGTGTCGACTTGGCCGCGGATGCGACCGGCGACGTTGCCGAGATCGTCGGCCACCGTTTTCACCGCGCTGGCGCTGGAACGGGTGTCCTCGGTGGCGGTGCCGACCAGATTGACCCCGTCGGCGGTCTCGACCGTGCGCTTTGCGGCGATTTCGACGCTGCGCGCGATTTCCGCCGTAGCAGCGCCCTGCTCGGTGACGGCGGCGGCGATGGCGCCGCTGATGTCGCCGATTTCGCGGATGATGTGCTCGATCGCGGTGATCGCCTCGATCGAGCGCACAGTGGCGCGCTGCATGCCGGCGATCTGCGTAGCTATTTCCTCGGTGGCGCGGCTGGTCTGTCCCGCCAGCGCCTTCACCTCGCCGGCAACCACGGCGAAGCCGCGCCCGGCCTCGCCAGCGCGGGCCGCTTCGATCGTCGCATTGAGCGCCAGCAGATTGGTCTGCTCGGCGATGCCGGTGATCAGCTTGACCACGTCGCCGATGCGGCCTGCCGCTTCGTCGAGCTCCTTGACCGCGAGATTGGTACGGCCGGCCTCGTGCACCGCCTTGGTGGCGATGGCGTTCGACTGCGCCACCTGGCGATCGATCTCGTTCACAGACGCGGATAATTCGTCGGCGGCGGAGGCGATGTCGCGCACATTCGAGGAGGCCTCGGACGAGGCGGCCGCGGCACTGGCGGTCTTGGCCGTGGCTTCGTCGGCGGCGCCGGCGAGCTGGGTCGAGGCCGCCAGCATCTGATCGGAAATTCGTCCGAGTTCGGAGAGCGTTGCTTCCACTTCCGCCGAGAAGCGCGAGATCTCGTTCGACATCTGCTCCTGACGCTGCGTGCGCATTTCGGCGTCGGTGCGCACGGTGCGATTGAGTGCTTCGTTGCTGCGCATGGCGCGTTGGAACACGCCGATCGATCGGGCGAGCGCGCCGATCTCGTCGCTGCGTTCGCGGAACGGAACAGACACGGAAGCATCGCCGGCGGCGACCGCCTCGGTGATATGCGTGATTTCGGCGATCGGTTTGGCCACGCTGCGCGAAATCACCCATGCGCCGGCAGCCGCCAGCAGCACGGCAAAGCCGGCGAGCAGGGTCAGCCATATGGCGGTTTTTTCGATGCCAGTGTCAATTTCCGAGTAGACGCGTGTGGCGCGTGTCGAATAGATCTTGGTGAGTTCGTCCAGATCTTTATTGAGCGCTTTGCGTACCGAACGGTTGGCGTCGTTGTCGCCCCATTCGCGGCCGGCGGCAGAGCTGACTTCGGTGCCCAGGCGCGCCAGTTCGCGGCGGAAATCGATGAATTGCGCGATACGGCCGGAGAACTGGCCAAACAATTCGGCGTCGTCACCGCGCACCGACTTCTTCCAGTCTTCGACCACCTTGGCGATCTGCTTGTTGAATTTGAGAATTCCGTCGGCGTAAACCTTCGACGTCTTCAAATCGTCCGACATGTAGACGCCGCGCGATTCCATCACCACGGCGTAGATGAGCCCGTTCACCTTCTCGACGTTCAAGGTCCCGGCATTGGCGGATTCGTACTCGTCGGTCAGCGCCTGGTGATGACGCGCGGTCTGCACGGCGACCACCGACAGCGCGATGGTCGTGGTGGCCATCAGGGCGAAGATCGCATAGAGCTTGGCGGCAATCGAAAGCTTCGGCAAAGTCAAAAGCGGCCCCCACCCTTGAAATAAAGGTCCCCTACGCGGCTATACTGGCGGTAATATGTTAACGGTTTGTTTTCCTTAAGCTTCTCGTTGCCTAAAAAGTTCCAAGAGCCCCGACATGAGCCTGAAAATCGCGGTTCAGATGGATCCGATCCAGCGGATCAATATCAAGGGCGACTCGACCTTTGCCCTGCTTCTGGAGGCGCAAAAGCGGGGTCACCGGCTGTCCTATTACACCCCCGACCGGCTGGCTTTGCTCAATGGCCGCCTGTTCGCCACGGTCGAGGGCCTGGCCGTGCGCGACCAGGCCGATGACTATTTCACCCTTGCGAAGTCGCGGCGCGTCGAGCTCGCCGAATTCGATGTGGTGTTGCTGCGCCAGGACCCGCCCTTCGACCTCGCTTATGTGACCACCACCCATCTGCTCGAGCGCATCCATCCCAAGACGCTGGTGGTCAACGACCCGGCGCATGTGCGCAACGCGCCGGAAAAGATGATGGTCACCGAATTTCCCGACCTGATGCCGCCGACTTTGGTCACCCGCGACCTTGCCGAGATCAAATCGTTCCGCGCCGAGCATGGCGATATCGTGATGAAGCCGCTCTACGGCCACGGCGGCGGCGCCGTGTTCCGTATCACGCGCGACGATCTCAATTTCGGCTCGCTCTACGACATGTTCGCGGTCACTTTCCGCGAGCAATGGGTGGTGCAGAAATTCCTGCCCGCCGTGAAGCGGGGCGACAAGCGCATTTTGCTGGTGGACGGCGAATTCGCCGGTGCAGTCAACCGCATTCCGGCCGCCGACGATCTGCGCTCCAACATGGTGCGCGGCGGCGCCCCGGCGGCAACCGATCTCACCAAGTGCGAGCAGGAAATCTGTAAGCGCCTCGGACCGGCGCTGCGCGAGCGCGGACTGCTGTTCGCCGGCATCGACGTGATCGGCGACTGGCTGACCGAGATCAACGTCACCTCGCCTACCGGAATCCGCGCGGTGAAGAATCTCGGCGGACCGGACACCGCGGCGCTGATCTGGGATAAGATCGAGGCGAAGCGGCGCGCATGATCCCGAAAAGTGGGAACCGGTTTTCGGACAAGATCATGCGCAGAAAAAATTAGGCATAGCGTCATGAGCGTCCAGCTCACCATCGCCACCACCGACTACGATCACTTCCGTGACTTCCGGTTGGGCCTCGTGCGCGCGGAAGGCATCGAGGCGAATTGGCTCACGCTAGGCCATCACGAAATCTTCTCGCGCTTTACCTTCAATCGCGAATGGGACGTTTCGGAATTGTCCTTCGCAAAATTCGCGGCGCAGGTGACGCGGGAGAATTCCGACATCATCGGCCTGCCCGTTTATGCCTCACGGCTATTTCGGTTTTCTTCGTTCTACGTGAACAAAACCAAAGGCATCAAAACCGCCAAGGACCTGCGCGGCAAACGCATCGGCGTGCCGGAATGGGCGCACACCGCCGCGGTCTATATGCGCGGCTGGCTGATGCATGAAGGCGGCATCGCGCTATCCGACATCGACTGGGTACAGGCCGGCACCAATGAAGCGGGCCGCATCGAAAAGGTCGAATTGACGCTGCCTAAAGGCGTCAAACTGACGTCGATGCCCGAGAAAACGCTGAGCGCCATGGTCGCCTCCGGCGAGCTCGATTGCGTCATTATTGCGCGTCCGCCGAATTCATTCCGCGAAAAGCATCCCGACGTCATTCGGCTGTTTCCCGATTACGAGGCGATGGAACAGCGCTATTACGAAGCCACCCGTGTCTATCCGATCATGCATGTGATCGCGTTGCGCAAGGTGATCCTCGACGGCCAGCCTTGGGTCGCGCGCA
>DAIMKK010000052.1:0-10713 GCA_036721745.1 Pseudolabrys sp.
CCTACGAGGGCACGCACGACATCCACGCGCTCATCTTGGGCCGCGCGCAGACCGGCATCCAGGCGTTTTTTTAGTCTGACTTAGAAATGAACTTTCTCACGATTGCGCTTCTTCTCGGCACCGGTGTGTTTGCCGGCTTGCTCGCCTCGATCATCGGCGGCGCGGCGGTCGTCGTCTATCCGGCCATGATCATCGCCGGTTTGCCGCCGCAGGCCGCCGCGGTGTCCAACATGGTCGCGCTGGTGCCGGCGACAATGCTCGCGGCGCTGTCCGACCGCACGCAGTTGCCGTCGTTCAACCGGGCCTTTCTCGGCCTGATCTTCGCCTCGGTCGCCGGCGCCGGCGCCATGCTGCTGTTGCTCACCCCGCAGCACCTGTTCAACGGAATCGTGCCGCTGCTGCTCGGCTTTGCGACCTTGCTGTTCGCCTTTGCCGAAAGGATCGGCGCCTACATCCGCCAACGTGCGCAAGGGCGCGGGCACGAGATCACCTTCAATGTTTCGAGCCTGAAGGTGCTGCTGCCGGTGTCATTCTACGGCGGCTATTTCGGCGCCGGCGTCGGCATTCTGATCCTTGGCGTATTCTCGATCGCGACCGGTGGTGATTATCGCTCGGCCAATGTGGCGAAGAACTTCGTGACCAGCCTGAACGGCCTGGTGGCTTCGATCGTATTCATCGCGCAAGGCGAGGTGGTGTGGCCGCAGACGCTGGCACTGATGGCCGGCACCATCGGCGGCGGACTGATGGGTGCTCATATCGCGCGCGTGATTCCGCGCCAGGTGGTACGGGTGCTGGTCGTGCTAGTCGGCACCGCGCTCACCGTCGCCTTCGCTTGGCGCTATTGGTTCAATTGACGCACGAGCCGCTAAAGCGCCTTGGAATTGATGCCGTGGGCCAGCTCGGCGATGCGCTTGGTCATCGCGCTCTCGGGATCGCTCAGCGCGTCGACAATGGTGAAGTGGTTCATCCCAGGTATCGCTTCATAACGCGCCGCGACGCCGCGCGCGCCCCAGCCCTCGACTATGATTTTGCTCTGGCGCAGAAATTCGCTCGACTCGAGTGCGCCAACCACGGCGTCGAGCGTGCGGCCGGCCGGCACTTTCCAGTGCAGCGGCGAAACCCGCTGTGCTTCCGCCTCGTCGAGCCGCAAATCCGAGTTCTGCGACACGTGCACCAGCGGCGCCAAGTCGTACACGCCGGAAATCGCGTAAGCCGCCGGCACCAGATCGGCCGGCGCGTCGGACGCAAACGTCTTCCAGTCCTGTGCCAGCAGGCAGGCGGCGAGATGCCCGCCGGCGGAATGGCCGTAGACGAAAATGCGTTTTTTGTGTTTGCGCCACAGCCACAGGCAGGCCGCGCGCATCTCTTCGATGATGGTGGCGATCGAGACCTGCGGGCAGAAATCGTAACCGGCGATCGCGACGGTCATGCCGCGCGCGTTCGGTCCGGCCGCCAAATGGCTGAACATCGCCGGCTCGAGCGAGCGCCACCAGCCGCCATGAATGAACAAAGCGAGCGTCGTCATCGCGTCGTCGTCCTTGGCCGGGAACAGATCGAGGGTCTGGCGCGGCGATGGGCCGTAGCCGAGGCCGAATTCGGCGTCGCGCGCCGCCGCGCGGTAGGCCGCCGCCTCGCGCTGCCAGCGCGCGAAAATCTCCGGATGTTCGGGCACCCGGCCGCGATTGTCGTATTCGGTTTCGTAATCGATGGTCAGCATGGCGTCGTTCTCGGTTGGCCCAAGCGAAAGCTACCCGGCTTTGCGCCGGGCGGAAACATCGTTATCTGTTAGCGCATGAAAATCGACGGCAAAGAAATGCGCACGATCTGGCGGGCGGGCGATGCCGAAAGCGTCGGCATCATCGACCAGACTTTGTTGCCGCACCGCTTTGCCACGGCGCGGCTGGCGACGCTGGACGACGCCGTGCGCGCGATCAAGACGATGCAGGTGCGTGGCGCGCCGCTGATCGGGGCGGCGGCGGCTTACGGCGTCTGGCTGGCGCTGCGCGAAGACGCCTCCGACGAAAATCTCGAACGCGCCACTGCGGCGCTGCTGGCGACGCGGCCGACTGCGATCAATCTCAAATGGGCGCTCGATCAGATGCTGGCCGCGGTGCGCAACCGGCCGCGCGCCGAGCGCGTCGCCGTCGCCTTGCGCCGCGCCGGCGAAATCGCCGACGAGGACGTGGCGATCAACTTAGAGATCGGCCGCCACGGCCTTAAAATTATCGAGGAGATTGCCGCGCGCAAAAAAGGCGCGCGCGTCAACGTGCTCACCCATTGCAATGCCGGCTGGCTGGCGACGGTGGATTGGGGCACGGCGACCGCGCCGATTTATCTCGCGCATGACAAAGGCGTTCCCGTCCATGTGTTCGCCGACGAGACCCGCCCGCGCAATCAGGGCGCCTCGCTCACCGCCTGGGAGCTCGGCCATCACGGCGTGCCGCACACGGTCATTCCCGACAACACCGGCGGCCATCTGATGCAGCACGGCCTGGTCGATCTGGTGATTGTCGGCACCGACCGCGTCACCGCCCAGGGCGACGTCTGCAACAAGATCGGCACTTATTTGAAGGCGCTGGCGGCCGCCGACAACAAGGTGCCGTTCTATGTGGCGCTGCCGTCGCCCACCATCGATTTCTCCGTCAGCGACGGGCTCAGCGAAATCCCGATCGAGCAGCGCAGCGCCGACGAGGTCGCGACCATGACCGGCAAGACCAAGGACGGCCGCATCGAAACCGTGCAGATCGTTCCGGATGGCTCGCCGGTCGCCAATTACGGCTTCGATGTTACGCCGGCGCGGCTCGTCACCGCCCTGATCACCGAGCGCGGCGTGCTTAAGGCCAGCCGCGAAGCGCTGGCTGCCGCATTCCCAGAACGTGCTAAACTCGCGTCATGACGCTCGCCGCCAAACAGCCGCTGGAATTGCCGATTGACGGCCGGCAGTCGGAAACCGCGCTGGCGGTGGCGCGCGGTGCCGCGCGGCTGCTGCATGCGCACGGTTTCTGCGTGGTGAGCGAATTAACGCTGCCCTCCGGCCGTCGTGCCGATCTGGTGGCGCTCGATTCAGGCGGCGAAATCTGGATCGTCGAGATCAAATCCTCGGTCGCCGATTTTCGCGCCGACCAGAAATGGCAGGACTATCGGCTGCACTGTGACCGGCTGTTCTTCGCCACCTGCATGGAAGTGCCGTGTGAGATTTTTCCGAAGGATACCGGGCTGATCGTGGCCGATGCCTTCGGCGCGCAAATGATCTGCGAGGCGCCCGAGCACAAACTGCCGGCGGCCACGCGCAAATCCATGATGTTGCTGTTCGCGCGTGCCGCCGCACTGCGGCTGCAATCGCTCGTCGATCCGAACGGGCCTTATGGGGAAATTACCTAACGCGGCGCGCGCATTGCTCGAGACGGTCTCCGCTAACGCGGAGCCCTTTTGGCCAGAATCCGCTGCAGCGTGCGGCGATGCATGTTGAGCCGGCGCGCGGTCTCCGAAACATTGCGCCCGCACAATTCATAGATGCGCTGGATGTGCTCCCAGCGCACGCGATCGGCCGACATCGGATTTTCCGGCGGCTCGATTTTGCTGGTGTCGTGTGCGAGCAAAGCGGCCACCACGTCGTCGGCGTCCGCCGGTTTCGCCAGATAATCGACGGCGCCGAGCTTCACCGCGTTCACCGCGGTGGCGATATTGCCGTAGCCGGTCAGAATAATGGCGCGCGCGTCGGGCCGGCGCTGCTTGAGCGCGGAGATTACGTCGAGCCCGTTGCCGTCGTTGAGCCGCATATCGACCACCGCGAAGGCCGGGGCGGCTTTGTCCAATTGGCGCAATCCTTCGGCCACCGAGTCCGCGGTGGCGACCGTAAAACCGCGCTGCTCCAGCGCTTTAGCCAGCCGCTGCAAAAACGGACGGTCATCGTCGACAATCAGCACCGATCGTTCGGCGGGGACGCTTTTTTTCGCCGCCGCGTCGGCGTCCGGGGCTATGTCCACGTGGTACCTTTTTGTGTGTTCGGCTCCGCCGCAGCTTACCGCGCGCCGCAGCATAAACACAGTATAAATTAGATGTTGCGTGTAGCAATCTCAAGACGTTGCTAATGCTGATGACCGCTCGAATTCGCTCCGGTTCCAGCGCACCGTGACGATGGCGCCGCGTTCCGGAAACGAGCGGTTCGCGAAGCCGAGCGTTGCGCCTGAGCGTTCGAGCAAGGTCTTGGCGATGAAAAGACCAAGCCCAAGTCCGCCCCGCATTTCGTCGGTTTCTTTTGAATTGCGCTTGCGGCTGGTGATGTATGGCTCGCCGATGCGGCCCATGATTTCCGACGCGAAGCCTGGACCATCATCGCCGATTGTAACTTCGACGAGGTCCTCGTTCCATCGCGCCCCGACCAGCACGCGTTCGCGCGCAAAATCGACGGCGTTTTCCAACAGATTGCCGAGGCCGTAGAGGATCGCCGGATTGCGCGCGCTCACCGGCTCGGCGCCTTGCGCGGGCGGCGCGGTCACGTCGATGGCAACCCCGAAATCGCGATGTGGCGCCACCACCTCCTCGATCAGCGCGGCGAGTGGCGTGCGGTCGAACGGTTCATTGCTCGCCGACAATTCGGTGAGCTTGGCCAGGATATCGCGGCAGCGCATCGCCTGTTGGCGCAGCAAGCGCACGTCGTCGCCATGCGGGGAGGTTGCGGGAATCGCGTTCTCCAGCTCCTTGGCGATCACCGAGATGGTCGACAGCGGCGTGCCGAGTTCATGCGCGGCGGCAGCCGCCAGTCCGTCGAGCTGCGACAGATGCTGCTCGCGCGCCAGCACCAGTTCGGTGGCGGCCAGCGCGTCGCTGAGCTGGCGCGATTCCTCGGTGATCTGCCAGGAATAAAGGCCGATGAAGCCGATGGCGAGCAGGATAGAGAGCCAGTCGCCGATCATGTAGATCGGCGGCAGCTTCAGTGGGTCCTCGTTGTCCCAGGGCAGCGGAAAATGCACGAACACCAGCAGGGTCGCGCAGGCAATCGCGAAGGCGCCGAGCATCAGGGTGAAGCGCGGCGGCAGCGCGGTCGCCGACAGCAGCACCGGAGCCAGGAACAAGTAGGCGAAGGGATTCTGCAATCCGCCGGTCAGGTAAAGCAGGACCGCCAATTCGGCGATGTCGAAGGCGAGCAGCCAGACGGCGCGGTCAGGTTCGAGCCGCTGCGTCAAGTGAAAGCGCAGGCGCAGCGCCACGTTGAGCCAGGCTGACAGCGCGATCGTCGCGAGACAGGCCCAGAGCGGCAGTTGAAAATCGAGCCCGAAATGGACCACCAGCACGGCGGTGGTCTGCCCGATGATGGCGAGCCAGCGCAGCCGTACCAGGGTGTCGAGGCGCACATTGCGGCGCGGATGGTTCAGGGTAAGGCCGAGCGAGGGCATAGCGGGCAGTGTAGCGCCGCGCTGCGGCGGCTCAAAATCACCGCAGCGGCAGCGGGGCTTGCGCTTCCTGCGCCGGAGCGTCACATCTTGCGGCAATGGACGCGCAGAACACGCCGGCGATTACCGTCGACCGTCTGGTCAAGCTCTACAAGAGCGTGACGGCGGTCGACGGCATCTCGTTTCGCTTGCAGCCCGGCTCGATCACCGGGCTGCTCGGCGGCAACGGCGCAGGCAAGACCACGACCATCGCGATGATCATGGGCCTGGTCACACCGACCTCGGGCACGGTCGCGGTGCTGGGCGCCCAGATGCCGGACGAGCGCTATCGCGTGCTGCACCGGATGAATTTCGAAAGCCCCTACGTGGCGCTGCCGATGCGGCTGACCGTGCGGCAAAATCTGTCGGTATTCGCGCAGCTTTACGCGGTCGCCGACATCGATGGGCGCATCAATAGCCTTGCCACCGATCTCGAACTCACCGCATTTCTCGACCGGCCGACCGGCAAGTTGTCGGCCGGCCAGAAGACCCGCGTCTCGCTCGCCAAGGCGCTGCTCAACCGTCCGGAAGTCCTGCTGCTCGACGAACCGACGGCGTCGCTTGACCCGGATACCGCCGACTGGGTGCGCGGCCGGCTCGACCGCTATCGCCGCGCGCACGGCGCGACCGTGCTGCTTGCCTCGCACAACATGACCGAGGTCGAGCGGCTGTGCGAACGCGTCATCATCATGAAGAAGGGCCGCATCGAGGACGACGACACGCCGGCCCGCCTGCTCGACCGCTACGGGCGCGAGACTCTGGAAGAAGTATTCCTCGACGTCGCGCGCGGGCGCGGCGAACACCGCGAGGCCGCACAATGACCGGCAGCGACAGCGGCCTCGATTTTTCTGTCAATCGCGTCGCCGCCATGGTGCGGCGCTACTGGTATCTGCTGCGCTCGTCCTGGCCGCGCGTGCTCGACCTGATCTATTGGCCGACGGTGCAGATGCTGATGTGGGGCTTTTTACAACTCTACGTCACGCAGAACGGCGGGTTGTTCGCGCGTGCGACCGGCGTGTTCATTGGCGCGGTGCTGCTCTGGGATATCCTGTTCCGCGGTCAGCTCGGATTTTCGATTTCGTTCCTGGAAGAAATGTGGTCGCACAACCTTGGCAACCTCATGATGTCGCCGCTGCGGCCGGTGGAGTTCATCGCCGCCTTGATGATCATGAGCATCGTGCGCTTGCTGATCGGCATGATCCCGGTGACGCTGCTCGCCGTTCTTTTCTTCGGTTTCAACCTATGGTCGCTCGGCTTCGCGCTCGCCGCGTTCTTCGTCAACCTGATCCTGACCAGTTGGGCGATCGGAATTTTCGTCGCCGGTCTGTTGCTGCGCAACGGCATGGGCGCCGAGAGCATGGCCTGGACCATCATGTTCCTGTTCCTGCCGCTCACCTGCGTGTACTATCCGGTCACGGTACTACCGTACTGGCTGCAAGACGTTGCGTGGGCGCTGCCGCCGACATACGTATTCGAGGGCATGCGCGCGCTGCTGATCGATCACGTATTCCGCGCCGATCTGATGCTGGAAGCGCTGGCGTTCAATGTCGTGCTGTTCGCGGCTGCGTCATTTGCCTTCCTGAAGCTCCTGCAAAGCGCCCGCGAGCAGGGCGCGCTGCTGCAGACCGGTGAATAAGCCGAAAAGCGCGGCGTTTTCTGTGGCTTACTGGCTATTTTCCGGGTGTAAACCGGCCACGAAGGACTTATCGGTATGTTGACGTTATGACAGAAAAGCGACACGGTGCTGCGGTGCAGCAGGGGCCGGGGACAGAGAACATTCCGATTGGTGAGTTCGACGGAGCAGCTACGCTGCCCGGCGAGAGCAGCGCTTTGATGTCGACGCCGATGTACTGGCTCTACGAGATGGGCCAGGCCGCGCTCAATCCGTCGCGTGCGGTCGCCGACGCCACCCGTCTGTTCTTCAAGAATCCAGCCAATCCGTTCGCGCACACCACCTACGGCAAGTCGATTGCCGCCGCGGCGGAAGTGTTCGAGCGCTCCACCCGCCGCTATCGCCGGCCGGAATGGGGCATCGATCAGGTGACGGTCGGCGCCGAACATATTCCGGTGCACATCACCACCGTGTGGGAGCGTCCATTCTGCCGGCTCTTGCATTTTGAGCGCGCCTTCGCGCGCGCGCCGCGCCGCCCGCAGCCGAAACTGCTGATCGTGGCGCCGATGTCGGGCCACTATCCGACGCTGCTGCGCGGCACGGTGGAAACGTTTCTGCCCAATCACGACGTCTACATCACCGAATGGGCCGACGCACGCATGGTGCCGGTGGCGGAAGGCCGCTTCGATCTCGACGACTACATCGACTACGTCATCTCCATGCTGCATGCGCTCGGCGGCGACGTGCATGTGGTCGCGGTGTGCCAGCCTTCGGTGCCGGTGATGGCGGCGGTCTCCTTGATGGAGGCCGACAAGGACCCCTACGTGCCGCATTCCATGGTGCTGATGGGCGGGCCGATCGACACCCGCATCAATTCCAACGCGGTCAACAAGTTGGCGGAAAATCGCGGGATCGACTGGTTCCGCAGCCACGTCATCACCAAGGTGCCGTTCCCGCATCCTGGCTTCATGCGCGACGTCTATCCGGGCTTTCTGCAGTTGCACGGCTTCATGAGCATGAATCTCGATCGCCATCTCGAGGCGCACCGCAATCTGTTTAAGCACCTGGTCCAAGGCGACGGCGATTCGGCGCAGAAGCACCGCGAATTCTACGATGAATATCTCGCGGTCATGGATCTCGCCGCCGAGTTCTATCTGCAGACAGTCGATACCGTGTTCATTCGGCACGCGCTGCCGAAGGGCGAGATGACCCATCGCGGCCGCCGCATCGATCCTTCGCAGATCAAACGCGTCGCGCTGCTGACGGTGGAAGGCGAGCACGACGACATTTCCGCGGTCGGCCAGACCGAGGCCTCGCACGTCTTGTGCGTCAATATTCCAGCCGAGGACAGAGCACATTATTTGCAGCCGGGGGTCGGCCACTATGGCGTGTTCAACGGCTCGCGCTTCCGATCAGAGATCGCGCCGCGCATCTCCGATTTCGTGCTGTCGCATAATGGGCGCGGGCGTGGCGCCCATCCGGGTCCGGCCAAGGCGGCTTCCGCCAGCTGATCAACGCTCCGCCGTCGACGCACGCCGGCGGCCGTTCGTGACAATGTAAGCCCTTGTGTTCCTGCGGCATTTCCGGCCGCGCAAATGCGCGTGGCGAACGGCGGCGAATATGGCAATATTTCCGTTACGTTTTGCGATTCCGCGGACTTTGCGAATGCCCCTGCGCGCACTGCTTTACCGCCGGCCGAGCGAGCCGCCGGCGATCAGTATCACCTTCGAACGCGAGATCTATCTGGTGCGCTTGCGCCGCCACCGGCAGGCGCGCCGTTACACGCTGCGCATCCATTCGGTCACGCGCGAAGTGGTGCTCACCATGCCGCCGCGCGGCAGCATTAAGCAGGCGCGCGATTTTGCGCAGAAGCACGGCGGCTGGATCGCGGCGCGGCTCGGCCGCTTGCCCGAACCGGCGCCGTTCGCGCATGGCGCCGTGATTCCGTTGCGCGGCGTCGATCACCGCATCGTGCACCGCCACGGGCAGCGCGGCACGGTGTGGATCGAGAGCGGCGAAACGGGCGAACGGCTGCTCTGCGTCGCCGGTGCGGCGCCGCATGTCGCTCGCCGAATTTCCGACTTTCTAAAGCGCGAGGTCAAACGCGATCTGGAAGCCGCCAGCGCCCGCGCGGCCGGCGCGCTCGGTGTCGCGGTCAAGCGGGTGTCGATCCGCGATCCGTCGAGCCGCTGGGGTTCGTGCTCGACCACCGGGGTGCTGTCTTATTCGTGGCGGCTGATCTTCGCGCCGCCCTTCGTGCTCGATTATCTCGCCGCCCACGAGGTCGCCCACTTGGTCGAAATGAACCACTCGCGCCGGTTTTGGCATGCGGTCGAGCGCATTTGCCCGCACGTCGCGCACGCCAAGTCCTGGCTCGATGCCCACGGCGCCGACCTGCATCGTTACGGCATGCCTGAGCCGCGCTAGCGCCGCAGCAGGTCTTGCTGTAGTCACCGTCCATGCTGCGTCCCGGCACTTTTTCGCTGACGGTATTGCTGGCGGCGTTGAGCGCGATCGGGCCGCTCACCACCGACATGTACCTGCCGTCATTGCCGGACATCGCGCGGCTGCTCAACGCCTCGACCGCGCAGGTGCAGCTCACGGTCTCCGCCTATCTGCTCGGCTTCGCCTTCGGCCAGATTTTCTACGGCCCGCTGGCCGACCGGCACGGCCGCAAACCGGTGCTGCTGGGGGCGATGGCGCTCTATTGTGCGGCGAGCCTTGCTTGCGCGCTGTCGACCTCGATCGAGATGCTGATCGCGGCGCGCGCGCTGCAGGCGCTCGGTGGTTCCGGCGGCATCGTGTTGGCGCGCGCCATCGTGCGCGATCTTTATTCCGGCGCGCGGGCGGGGCGCGAATTGTCGCTGATCGGCGCGGTCATGGCGCTGGCGCCGGTGCTGGCGCCGCTCATCGGCGGCGTGTTGCAGACCGGCTTCGGCTGGCGTTCGGTCTTTTTTACGCTGGTCGGCGGCGGATTTTTTGGCGCCGCGATCGTCTGGCCGTTGATGCCGGAAACTTTGTCCATGCGCGCGGCCGAATCGGTAACGCCGGCCAGCATGCTCAGGTCCTATCGCGTGGTGGCGCGCAACCCGGCCTATCTCGCCTATCTCGGCCTCGCCACGACCAGCTTTGCCGGACTGTTCGCCTGGATTTCCGGCTCGTCCTTCGTCCTGCAATATCTCTATGGCCTCACGCCGTTTCAATTCGGCGTCGCCTTCGCGGTCGGCTCGATCGGCTACATGGGCGGCACGACCTGGGCGGCGCGGCTGGTGATGCGGCACGGGCTCGACCGCACGCTCGGCGTTGGCACTGCGGCGCTGGCGGCCGGCGGGCTTGCGATGGTGATGGCTGTGGCGCTGGGCTTAACCTCCGCCGCTTCGCTGGTGTTGCCGATGGCGCTCTATCTCGCTGGTCTCGGCATGGTGCTGCCGCAGTCGATCGCCGGCGCCATGACCCCGTTTCCGGAACGGGCGGGGGCGGCCTCCGCGCTGCTCGGCTTCGTGCAGCAGAGCGCGGCGGCGCTGTGTGGGGTGGTGGTCGGTGCGCTGCTCGGGTCAAGCGCCTGGCCGCTTGCCGGCGCGGTGGCGGCGATGGGCTGCGCGACGCTCGGATTATGGATCGCGACGCGCGCGGTGCGCGCCAGTGCCGCCAAACAGCATTAGTTTCTGC
>DAIMKK010000053.1:0-10701 GCA_036721745.1 Pseudolabrys sp.
TCCTGCCGCTTGGCGATCTGCACGTAGAGATGATACCGGCTGACGCCACCACGCGCGAGATGCACGTCGCGCACGTTTGGAAAGCTGCGGCGCAGATGCGCCAGCAACGTTGCTTCGCGAGGAATGCCGCCGAGCAAGAGATGCTCGAGCCCGCCGCCAACGATGGTGTGAAATAGCGCATCTTTGCGCTGCGTGACCGCCGTAACCTCAATGACGTGGCGCTTGGCGCGTTCGCCATAGTACTGGGGGAATTCACCGAAGGGGCCTTCAGGCTCGCGCACTTGCGGCAACACGCGACCTTCGACGACGATTTCGGCCTCCGCAGGCACGCGCAATTCGCTGGTGACGCATTTCACCACCCGCAGCGGCACGCCGTGCAGCGCGCCGGCGATCGTGAGTTCGTCGAAGTCGAGCGGCGCAATTGCCTGCGACGACAGTAGCGTGAGTGGATCGACGCCGATGACGATAGCGACGTCCAGTGGCTGTCCGGCGCGCTCGGCCATTTCGTAGAAAATATGCGTGTGACGCGGCAGCAGGAGCGCGCCCAGCCGGTTCGGACCGCTCAACTGCAGGCGGTGTAACGATACGTTTTGTACGCCAGTCGCCGGATTACTCGCAATGCAGAGCCCCGCGGTAATGTAAGCGCCATTGTCATGCTCGTTATGCGTCGGCAGCGGCAACTGCGTGCCGAGGTCGACCTCACGATGCACAACCTCCTGAACCGGAGCCGACGTGACCTCCTGCCACGGCAGCGGGTTGAGCATGGCCTCCTGAAAACGCGTCAGCACCTCGCTCGATTCCACGCCCATGGCCTCGGCGATCCATTGCCGATCCGACACCAGCCCCGAGATCACCGGCATGGCGTGACCGCCGGGGCGCGGAAACAGCGTTGCCTTATAGCCGTCGAAGCGTTTGGCGATGGCGGCCAGTTCGAACTTCAACGATGTCTCCGGGCGGATCACCGCGAGACGGTCATGTTCCGCCAGATGATCGAGCCAACCGCGCAGCGTCGTGATCGGCTGCGGCGCATTGCTGCCTGGCGGCGTATCTTTCTCAGTCACGGATGATCCCATTTGCTGGAAGAGGAGGATGTTTCCGATAGTCCCTTTCTGGACCGTTCTCTAGTGAATATGCAGACCACCGCCACAGCGGTTTTGCTGCACTGCAAAATACCGCCCTTTAGCAACGTGCGGCCAATCATCGCTTGCGCCCATCGCCGTTTAGGCAAGAATGCGCCATACGCATTTGACGATTGAAATTTTCCCGCTTTCCGGAGAGCCAGGAAGCCCGATGTCGACCGCGCTACGCATCGCTCATGGCGCCTTTGGCCGTGTCGCTCTGCTCGACATGGACCGCTCGCTCGTGCGCCACGCGCATCCGCATTGCCATGTGCTGATCAAGGCTGACGGCGCCGATACCCAATTCTCGGTTGGCGACGCCTTGGTGCCGCTGACGGACACCCAGGCGGTGCTGATTAATACCTGGGAGCCGCATGCCTACGTGCACGATCGCAATCGTCCGCGCACGATCATCCTGGCGCTTTATGTCGAGCCGGACTGGCTGAAGAACTTCCGGCCGAACTGGGCAGCGAGCGGAGCGCCGGGCTTCTTCGAAAAGCCAGCCGGCGAGGTTTCGCCGCGCATCCGCCGGCTGGCGATGGATCTCACCGCCGTCATGCTGGCCGATCCGGGCGCCAATTCAGCGCAGGAACAGCTGCTATCGGATCTGATGATCTCTGTGATCGAACGCTTCACGCCATGGCGGACGTTGGCGCGCAGCCTGCAGGACGTCGACCGTAATCGCAGCCGTTTCGACTGGCGCATCAGGCGCGCGGTCAATCTGATCCGGCAAGAGCCGAAGATGGCACAAGACGTCAACGCGCTCGCCAAGGAGTCTGGCCTGTCACGCGCACATTTCTACCGTCTGTTCGAGCGTTCGACCTGCATGACGCCGCATGTCTATCTCAATCTGCTGCGCATGGAGCTGGCGGTGAAATCAGTGATGCATGGCGAGGATAGCCTGTCGGCGGTCAGCAACAATCTGGGGTTCAGCGTCCCAGGCCATTTCACCCGGTTTTTCCGCGATCATGCCGGCGTCAACCCGAGCGAGTTCCGCCGCGTCGCCCGTATGGGCTCACCGGTCAGCGCCTGAGGACGAGCCGAAGGCCCGAAATGAGACTTTTCGGTAACTGGTGAGACCGGACGGTATCGCTCCGCGCCGCAACCCGTGACAGCGTCTTGGCGGTTGTGCCGAAAAGAGCACATCGAGGAACGCCGCGGCTATGTCAGCAGTGACACCGACAAGTTGGTGCGGCCAGTCGATCGAACGCGTCGAAGACGTAGCCCTGCTCACGGGACGCGGCCGTTTCATCGACGACCTTGGGATGAAACCGGGCACGCTGCACGCCGCCATCCTGCGTTCGCCGCATGCGCATGCGAGAATCACGGCCGTCCGAACCGAGGCGGCACGCAATGCTTCCGGCGTGGCCGTCGCGCTGACAGGCAAGGATGTCACCGCCCTCTCCGCCAGCCTGGTGGTGGGGGTCAAGGCGCCGATCGAATGCTGGCCAATCGCGGTCGACCGCGTGCGCTATGTCGGCGAGCCGGTGGCTGTGGTCGTCGCGGCCAACCGTTATCTGGCTGAGGACGCGCTCGATCTGATCGAGATCGACTACGAGCCGCTGGCCGCGGTTGTCGATCCGCTTGATGCGCTCGAACCTACGAAACCGATCCTCCACGAGGGCCTGCGTTCTAACCTCGCCAGTGAGCGCTTGTTCCGCTACGGCGATCCCGAGCGCGCTTTCGCGGAATCCGCGCGCCGCGCGTCCGTGACCATCCGCTATCCGCGCAATTCCTGCACGCCGATGGAAACCTACGGGCTGGTCGCCGAATACGATCCGGCCGAAGACGCCTATGACGTGCTGGCCAATTTCATGGGGCCGTTCAGCCTGCATGCCGTGATGGCACGCGCGCTGAAAGTGCCGGGCAATCGCTTCAGGCTACGCACGCCGCCGGACTCCGGCGGCAGCTTCGGCATCAAACAGGGCGTGTTCCCTTACATCGTGCTGATGGGTGTGGCCGCGCGGGCCTGCGGGCGGCCGGTGAAATGGATCGAGGACCGGCTCGAGCATCTCGCCGCCTCGGTGTCGGCGACCAATCGCGTGACGACGCTACAAGCCGCGGTCGACGCCGACGGCCGAGTGCGCGCCTTGGCGTGGGATCAGATCGAAGATGTCGGCGCTCATATACGCGCGCCCGAGCCGGCCACGCTTTACCGCATGCACGGCAACCTCACCGGCGCCTACGACATCCGGAACGTATCGGTCCGCAACCGTGTCGTCCTCACCAACAAGACCCCTACCGGTTTGAACCGCGGCTTCGGCGGCCCGCAGGTCTACTACGCCCTCGAACGGCTGATGCAGCGCATTGCGATCGAGCTCAATCTCGATCCGGTCGACGTAATCCGCAAAAATCTCATTCCGTCCGGCTCGTTCCCCTACAAGACCGCGACCGGCGCCACGCTCGATTCCGGCGACTACGCGCAGGCCTTCGAAACCGCGCTCAAAGATGGCGACTTCGCCGAATTGCGCCAGCGGCAGAAAGACGCCCGCGCGCAAGGCCGTGTCTACGGCATCGGCCTGACCGCGGCGGTCGAGCCCAGCGTTTCCAACATGGGCTACATCACCACCGCGCTGACGCCGGAAGAGCGCCACAAGGCCGGACCGAAGAATGGCGCGCAGGCCACCGCGACGGTGGCGCTCGACCCACTCGGCTCCGTCTCGGTCCATGTCGCCTCGGTGCCGCAAGGCCAGGGTCACCGCACCGTGCTGGCGCAGATCGTCGCTGATGCGCTGGGGCTGAAACCGTCCGATGTCCGCGTTGTCACCGAGCTCGATACCGCGCGCGATGCCTGGTCGATCGCCTCCGGCAATTATTCCAGCCGTTTCGCCGCCGCCGTCGGCGGCGTGGCCCATCTCGCCGCGCTGAAGATCAAGGAAAAGCTTGGCAGAATCGCAGCTTCGCAATTGAATGTCGCGGCCTCCGAGATCGAATTCGCAGGCGGCCGGGCGCGAGCGCGCGGCAATCCCGACAACGCAGTCGCATTTTCGCGATTGGCCGCGGCCAGCCATTGGTCGCCGGGCCTGGTGGCCGAGGAAAATCACGCGCTACGCGAGACCGTGTTCTGGACCCCGCCGGAACTGACGCCGCCCGCCGAGAATGACGAGATCAATTCCTCGCTCTGCCACGGATTCATTTTCGATTTCTGCGGCGTCGAGATCGATCCGACCACCGGCGCGGTGCGTATCGACAAATATGTCACCATGCACGACTGCGGCCGCATTCTTCACCCCGGCATGGTGGCCGGCCAGATCACCGGCGGCTTCGCGCATGCCGTCGGCGCGGCGCTGTACGAGGAATTTGCCTACGGCCCGGATGGCAGCTTTCTCACCGGCACATTCGCGGACTATCTGGTGCCGACCACGATGGAAGTGGCGAGCCCGACGATCCTGAACATCGAGACGCCCTCGCCTTATACGCCGCTCGGCGCCAAAGGCGTCGGCGAAGGCAACTGCATGTCGACGCCGGTCTGTATCGCCAATGCGGTCGCGGATGCGCTCGGCCTCGCCGCGATCGACCTGCCGTTGACGCCGGCCAAGATCGCCGCGCATCTGCACGGCGCCGAAAGCGAGCAACGGCGGCCAGCTGTCCAGGCCGAGGCGTCCAATCGGCCTAAGGGGCGCGCGTTGCGTGGCGGCGGCCAGGCACGCGCGGCGACTTCGCCCGAGGCAGTCTGGGCAATGCTGCTCGATCCGAAAACGCTGGAAACTATTATTCCCGGCTGCCACAACGTCGAGAAATTGTCCGACACGCATTTCCGCGCTGAGGTAACGCTGGGCGTCGGTCCGGTCACCGGCCGCTACAAAGCCGACATTCAGTTATCCGACCTGACGCCGCCGAAGGCGGTGACGCTCTCGGGTCATGTCGTCGGCGCGCTCGGCGATGGGCGTGGCGCGGGGCGCATCACGCTGACGGCGACCGAGGATGGCGGCACCGATCTCGCCTATGAATATGATGCCGAGATCGGCGGCAAGGTCGCGACAATCGCCGGCCGCCTGCTCGACGGCGCGGCCAAGATCGTGATCCGACAGTTCTTCGAGGCGCTCGCGCGCCACACCGGCAGCCGGCAAAAGCGGGGCCTGTTTGCAAGGCTATTGGCAAGTCTGTTCGGGAGGCGCTCATGAAACCCGCCCGCTTCGACTACATTCGCACCGAGACGCTGGCGGAAGCGCATGCGGCACTGGCCGCGGACGGCAACGACGCCCGCGTCATCGCGGGTGGACAATCGCTGCTGCCGATGCTGTCGATGCGGCTGGCACGGCCGAAAGTCGTCGTCGACATCATGCATCTGCCGGGACTGCGCAAGATCGAGGATGACGGCAACGCCATACGTATCGGCGCCGGCGTGCGGCAGGCGGAATTGCAGGTTTGGCCGGGATTGGCGCGGAGTCAGCCGCTGCTCGCCGCGGCATTGCCTTGGATCGGCCATGCGCAGACGCGCAGCCGCGGCACCGTCTGCGGCTCGGTGGCGCATGCCGATCCGAGCGCGGAGATTCCGCTGGTTCTGGTCGCGCTCGATGCCACGGTCGAACTGTCCTCGCACCGCAAGACGCGCAACGTAGCGGCAGCCGCGTTCTTCACCGGCATGATGTCGACAGCGCGCCAACCGGACGAACTGATCAAATCCGTCATTGTGCCGAACAAACGCAGGGGGCACGGCTACGCCTTCCGAGAATTCGGCCGCCGCCACGGCGATTTTGCCATCGTCTCCTGCGCCGCCGTCGCCGGCCCGAACAACATCCGGCTTGCCATCGGCGGCGTCGGAGACAAGCCGTCGACCCGCGACTTTGCCGCGCTCGACGGCGACGCGCTCGACGACGCCCTCGATGCCTTTGCCTGGGAACTCGACGCGCGCGACGACCCCCACGCCACCGCGCGCTATCGCCGTGAACTGGTGCGCCGCATGGGCCGCGCCACCATCGAGGAGGCCCGCCGATGCCGCGTCTGAGCGCCGAGCAGCGTCATCGCGTGCGCTTCACGCTCAACGGCCGCGCCGTCGAGGCCGAGGCCGAGCCGCGCATGCTGCTGACCGATTTCCTGCGCCAAGATCTGTTCATGACCGGAGTTCATGTTGGCTGCGAGCACGGCGTCTGCGGCGCCTGCACCATCGAGATCGATGGTGTGCCGGCACGCGCCTGTCTGATGCTCGCCGTGCAGGCCGATGGCGCGTCCATCCGCACCGTCGAGGCGCTGGCGCCCGCGCCTGGCCGACTCTCTGTGCTGCAGGAAGCGTTCCGGCGCCATCACGCGCTGCAATGCGGTTTCTGCACCGCCGGCATCCTGATGTCGCTCGACAGCTATCTGCACGACCACCGCGAGCCGACCGAGGCGGACTTGCGCGAATTTCTCGGCGGCCATCTGTGCCGCTGCACCGGCTATGTGCCGATCCTGGCCGCGGCGCTCGACGCCGCCCAAAGACTGCGGGAGACGCCTGCTCATGCTTGACCTCGGCAACAGTTTCCTAGCCAGTGTGGAACGCGATCCCGACGCGCTCGCTATCGTCGACGGCGCGGTGAGACTGACTTATGCGCAATGGTACCGCCGCATCTCAGCCGTGGTGGCCGGCTTCGACGAACTTGGCCTGATGCCCGGTGATCATTTGGTCACGTTTTTGCAAAACCGCTGGGAAGCGGCGACCGTCCATTGGGCCTGCCAGTTCGCCGGCATTGTCATTACACCGGTCAATTGGCGCTCCAAGGCCGACGAGATCGACTACTGCATCGAGAATTCCGAAGCCAAGGCCGTACTGTTTGAAGAGGTTTCGGCGGAGGCGCTGCGCACATCGGCACAAGCGCAGAACCGCAAGCGTATCGCGCTCGGCGCGGCGCAGGGCGATGAAATCAGGTTCGATGTGCTTCTTTTGAACGATGCCAGTGATGCCGAACCGCGCGTCAGCGCCGATGCCTGGTCGGTGATGCTCTACACATCGGGCACCACCGCGAAGCCGAAAGGCGTGCCGCGCCGCCAACGCGCCGAACGCGCCGCCGCGGTCGCCCATGTCGCGCAGAACCTCTATGGCCACGGCGAACGCACGCTTGGCGTGATGCCGCTCTACCACACCATGGGCGTGCGCTCGCTGCTGGCGATGTCGGTCATCGGCGGCGTCTTCGTCTGCCTGCCGCGCTTCGACGCCGCCAGGGCACTGGAGCTTATCGCGTCCGAGAAGATCACCAATCTCTATCTGGTGCCGACGCTCTATCACGATCTCGTCCACCACGAGCGTTTCGGCAAAACCGATGTCGGCTCCGTGCGCAAGCTCGGATTTGCCGGCGCCTCGATGACCGACGGTCTGCTCAAGACGCTTGACGCCGCCTTCAAGCCCGACCTGTTCGTCAATCATTACGGCTCGTCGGAAATCTACACCTTCACCATCGACCAGAATGCGCCGGCCAAGCCCGGCTCCGCCGGCCGCGCCGGCATCAATCAGCGTATCCGCGTAGTCAAACTCGGCGCCCATTCGTCGGACGACATCGCCGCGATCGGCGAGGAAGGCGAGGTCATCGCGTTGCTGGCGGGCGACGAATCCTTCGAAGGCTACTGGCGCCGGCCGGAAGCCGATGCCAAGACGCTGCGCCAGGGTTGGTACTTCACCAGCGACACCGGCTATCTCGACGCCGAGCGCGACCTCTTCGTCACCGGCCGCGTCGACGACATGATCATCACCGGCGGCGAGAACGTCTCGCCGGTCGAGATCGAAAGCTGCCTGTCTCTGCATCCAGCAGTGTCGGAAGTCGCGGTCGTGGGCTTGCCGGACGAGCGCTGGGGCAAGATCGTTGCCGCCTTTATCAAGCGCCGCGGCCCCGTCAAGGACGAGGATCTCGACCAGTTCTGCCGCAGCTCGGGTCTGGCCAATTTCAAGCGCCCGCGCCGCTACGTCTTCGTCAACGAAATCCCGAAATCCCCGGTCGGCAAGCTGTTGCGCCGCATGCTGGTCGCCGGCGAATTCGAGACCGAGGACAAAGCACACTCACAAGGAACCGTCGCATGACTCCAATGACCTTCGACGATCCGCGCCTGGCGATGCTCAATGGCTTCAAAGTCGAATTGACCGCCGACAAGCAGCGCGCCGACATCATCCTGCATCGTCCGCCGCTTAATGTCATCGAGATGCCACAGCGCGACCAGCTTCGCCTGATATTCGAGGCGCTCGACGAAGACCCGCACGTGCGCGTGATTGTGCTGCGCGCCATCGGCGAGCATTTCTCCAGTGGCGGCAATATCAAGGGCTTTCTGGAAGCCTCGCCCGAGCATGTATCTAAGCTCGCTTGGAACATCGCCGCCCCGGCGCGTTGCGGCAAGCCGGTGATTGTCGCCAACCGCGGCTACTGCTTCGGCGTCGGATTCGAAATCTCGCTGGCCTGCGATTTCCGCATTGTGTCCGAGACCTGCTTCTACGCGCTGCCCGAGCAGAAGCTTGGCCAAATACCAGGCTCCGGTGGCTCGGCGCGTCTGCAGAAGATCGTCGGCATCACGCGCACCAAGGATATCGTGATGCGTTCCAGACGCATCCCCGGTAAGCAGGCGCTCGACTGGGGCATCGCCACGGAATGCGTGCCCGACGCCAGGCTCGAAGCGGCAACCGACGCACTGGTCGATGAACTGCTCACGTTCTCGCCGCTGGCCCAGCGCACAGCCAAGAAACTGCTCAACGATACCGAGGACTCGACGCTGGCGATCGCGATCGAACTGGAAGGCCACTGCTACAGCCGGTTGCGGCAATCCGACGATTTCCGCGAAGGTGTGGAGGCGTTCCACGCCAAACGGCCTGCGACGTTCAAGGGTATCTGAAAACTTAAAAATCCAAACGGGAGGATGAAATGACACATACCAAGACAACGATACTGGCGGCGCTGTTGTCGGCGACCGCCCTGAGTAGCGCCCATGCCGCGGATCCGATCAAGATCGGCGTGGTGACGCCGCTTTCCGGCACCTATGCCGGCATCGGCCAGCAGGTAAAATGGGGCCTCGAACTCGCGACCAAGGAGGTCAACGCCGCCGGCGGCATCATGGCCAGGTCGAGCTGAGCTTTGAGGACGAGGAAGCCAACCCGTCAGTGGCGGTTCAGAAAGCGGAAAAGCTATTCGAGGTCGGCAAAGTCGACTTCCTTACCGGCACCGTCAACTCGGGCGCGACACTGGCGGTCGGACAAGTCGCCGAACGCGCCAATAAACTGCTTGCAACCACGGTGTCGTTCGCGGACTCGATCACCGGGGACAAATGTTCGCCCAACGTGTTCCGTGTCAATGCCAAGGCAGGTCAGCAGTCTACAGCGCTGGCGGCATGGTTAGCCAAGGCGCATCCGAAGGCAAAAGTGTTCTACCTCGGTCCCGACTATCTGATGGGCCGTTCAACCGTGGCGGCATTCCAGGAAGCAGCGGCGAAGGTCGGCGCCACCAATCTAGGTGAGGTCTTCGCGCCGCTCGATTCCAAAGACTACTCGCAATATTTCGGCCAGATTCGCGCCGCTCAGCCGCAGGTTCTCTACACATCAGTCGCCGGCAACGACACCGTCCGCCTGTTCACACAGATGCAGGAATTCGGCTTGCTGAAGAACCTGACCGTCCTCGGCGCATCCGGCACGGTGACGTCGCAGAACATCGGTGCGATCGGCAAAGCCGCCGAAGGCTTCACGACTGGCGTCGGCTATACCGCCGAGATCGATACCCCGGCCAACAAGACTTTCGTCGCCGCGTTCAAAGCGGCCACCAAGGCCGAGCCCGACCTCTATGGCACCGACTCCTATGGTCTGATCTATGCGTACAAGGCAGCTGTCGAAAAGGCGAAGTCGACAGAGACCGACAAGGTTCGCACCGCATTGCGCGGCCTCATATGGTCGACGCCGCAAGGCGACAAGACCATCCGTGCCGGCGACCATCAAGCGATGCAGATTATGTACGTGGTGCAGGTGACCGATGGAAAATTCAAGATCATCGGCCAAGTCAACGGCGAAGAGGCCATTGGCCCAAACACCTGCACGAGGCACTGACCGCGCCCAAAACCACGAGGCACGATGATGTCAGTGACGCTCGAATATTTTCAATATGTACTGGCGCCGCAGATGCTCATCGGCCTCGTGGTCGGCGTGGCCGTCATCCTGGTCGCGCTTGGCCTGACGATCATCTTCGGTCTGCTCGACGTCATCAACATGTCGCACGGCGAGTTCTACGCGCTCGGCGCCTTCATCGCGCTAGCTCTGGGCTCGATCGGGCTGCCGTTCTGGCTACTGCTGATCCTGGTGCCGCTGGTGATGCTGCCGGTCGGATACATCGTCGAACGCGGCTTGATCCAGCGCGTATTCCATACCGGCGACCGGCACGTCACCACGCTGCTGTTGACATTCGGCCTCGGCCTGGTGCTGGAGGACACGTTCCGGCTGGTGTTCGGCCCCAACCCCTATAAGCCGGAGACGCCGATCGGTGGCGGCGTCGACGTCTTCGGCATTTTCATTCCGTCCTACCGGCTGTTCCTGATCGTCATCGGCGCGGTCATCATCGCCGCAGTGGCTTTCGTGGTTTACCGCACGCGGCTCGGCGCCATGGTACGCGCGGCCGCCTATGATCGCCATTCCGCCTCGCTCGGCGTC
>DAIMKK010000054.1:0-10639 GCA_036721745.1 Pseudolabrys sp.
TGGAAGACTTTCACCTCCAAGCTACTGAACATGCCCGGCACACCACTAAACCGCTTGCGCGGTAGGGAGCGGTCGTGCTGGTCGTGCTGATTGCTTACCAGGGAAGTCCCTCAACAAGGTCTCAGCGCATCGGACTGTTGCAATGGATGTGCAAGGGCGAATGCATCAATCTGCATGCAGGTGTCGAATATCCGCCGTACGGTCGGATACGGTTCAAGGTCGCAATTGTATAGCATCTTCGCGCTCGTAAGATGCGGTATCAGACAGATGTCAGCGATGGTCGGCGCATCGCCGCAGCAAAACCGTCCGGTACGCGCGTCGTGCGAGAGCATATCTTCGATTGTGCGGGTCCCTGAGTCCAGCCAATGTTGTATCCACCTCATCCGTGCGGGCGTCACCTTGATCACGGCCGAGGCACGATGCACGTCTGGTCGGCTTGTATTCTCGACCTGTTTAGTCGTCCCGCGCGTCAAGTTCACCGCGTGCGCTAGCGTACAGCAAGCACCATGGCACAGGTTGTGACAATGTCTTCTACGCTGGCACCGCGCGACAGATCGCTGATCGGACTGGCAAAACCTTGCAGGAATGGCCCAATTGCCTGCGCTCCACCCAGCCATTGCGTCAGCTTGTAGCCAATATTGCCGGAATCGAGATCCGGGAAAATCAGCACATTGGCCTGGCCGGCCACGCGGCTTGGGTCTTTCACTTTCTTTTGTGCCACCGCTGGGACAAGCGCGGCGTCGGCCTGGAATTCGCCGTCGACGGCGAGCTGCGGTTCTCGCTGGCGTACCAAGCCGAGCGCTTGCCGCACCTTGTCGACGCGGGCATTCTGGGCGCTGCCTTTGGTCGAAAACGACAGCATAGCCACTCGGGCCTCCTCGCCGAGCAGGCCCTGCGCGCTGCGAGCCGAGGCGATGGCGATGTCGGCGAGTTGTTCGGGGCTCGGATCGGCATTGACCGCACAATCGGCAAAGATCAAGGCGCGGGGGCCGGTATTGAGAAAATCCGGCACCACCATCAGAAAATAGCTCGACGGCAGCGTGATGCCGTCCGCCAACCCCACCGTCATCAAGCCGGCTTCGATCACGCGTTTGGTCGGGTTGGCGCAGCCGGCGACCATGGCGTCGGCATGGCGCGCGCGCACCATCATACCGCCAAAATACAGCGGCTTAGCTGCCAGCCGCGTGGCCGTCGCCGGCGTCATGGCGGTCCGCAGGCCCGCCAGCGTCGCGCCATAGGCGTCAAGCCGCGCATCGCCGCGCGGATCAATCAGCTCGATGCCGGCAAGCGAATGTCCGGCCTCGGTAGCGATCTTGGCCATAACGTCGGCACTACCCAGCAAAATCGGCTGCGCCAGTTTATCCTCTTTGAGACGAACCGCGGCAGCTACGATGCGCGCGTCCTCGCCCTCCGGTAAAACGATTTTGCGATCGCGCCGGCGTGCGTTATCAAACAGCCGCTCAAGCAAATCCATACTTCTCACCGCGTGGGAAACGCGAACAGCCGAGAACGAGGCATCAATGACCGAAACGAACGAAGCGATCAAGATTCATCGCGGCCTCACGGGCGTCTATTTCGATCGTTCGCCCTGCACCTTTATCGACGGCAAGGCCGGCGAGCTGCGCTATCGCGGCTATTCGATCCACGATTTTGCCGAGTATTCCAGTTTCGAAGAGACCGCATGGCTGTTGTTACATGGCGAACTGCCGACCGTGCAGCAGCTCGAGGCCCTGGATGCTGAACTCAAGGCCGCGCGCGCATTGCCGGCGCCAGCGCTCGACATCATCCGCTCGATCAAAACCGGCCATCCGATGGATGTGCTGCGCACGGCGGTCTCTGCACTTGCCGCCTTCGATCCGGAAACAAACGACAATTCGCGCGAGGCGACGTTGCGCAAGGGCGTGCGGCTGACCTCGCAGGTACCGATGATCGTCGCCGCGCATGCGCGCATCCGCGACGGCCTCGAGCCGGTCGAGCCGGACGCCACGCTCGGGCACGCCGCCAATCTGTTGTGGATGCTGACCGGCAAGAAGCCGAGCGCCGACGCCGCGCAATTGATCGATCGCGATCTCATTTTGCACGCCGAGCACGGCTCGAACGCCTCGTCGTTCACCGCCCGTGTGGTGATCGGCACACAAGCCAATCTGCACGCCGCGGTCACCGCGGCGGTTGCCGCACTGTCGGGGCCGGCGCATGGCGGCGCCGCCGAAGACGTGATGAAAATGGCGGAGGAGATTGGCGATCCCGCTCGTGCCGCCAATTACGTGCGCGACAAGCGCAATGCGGGAGTCGCGATCACCGGCTTCGGCCATCGCGTCTATCGCGCCGAGGATCCGCGTGCGCGCCACATGCGCGCTGGCGTCGAGCGGCTGTCGAAGGAAATGGGCCAGCCGAGATGGTTCGAGATTTTGCAGGCGGTAGTGGCGGCGATGGCGCCTTACGCGCGCCACGGCGTCAACGTCAATGTCGATTTCTATTCCGGCGCCGTCTATCACCTGCTCGGCGTCAAGCGCGACCTGTTCGTACCGATCTTCGCCATCGGACGAGTTCCTGGCTGGATTGTGCAGGTACTGGAGCAGCTTGAGAACAATATTTTGATACGGCCACTCACCCTCTACAACGGCCCCGACGCGCGCGCGTATGTGCCGCTCACCGAGCGCATGAGCTGAGCGAACCCGAAAGCCCTGCGGCCTGGCAAAAGCTTTAGCCTCAGCCGCGTTCTTAAGACAAAATCTCAAACTTTGAGACGGAACGGCGCAGTTTCCTTATTGCAGGGACGAAGTCGTCTGTTATCGTATCGAGAATGGCAGTCTCATAGTGTGAGACTATAGCGAACGGGCGCAAACCCGCCGCAGCCAAAATCCGGCAGTCAAAAAGCTGGAAAGGCGTCCTGACCTGGCGCGGCCGCGGGCAGACAGAATCCAAGTAAGCGGCCGTCGACAGGGAGGAGATTTTCCATGCGTTCGACCACGCGAAACTTCTCATTGCTTTTGGCCGTTACCATCAGTGTTGCGTTGTTTGGCGGCAATGCGGCCGCCGCCGATTATCCGGATCATCCCATCAACTTCATCGTGCCGTGGGGTCCGGGCGGCGGTGCCGACATTCTGGCTCGTACCGCCGGCAAGATTATGTCGCAGGACCTCGGCGTCTCAGCGCCGGTGATCAACGTGCCGGGCGCAACCGGCATGACAGGCATGACCAAATTGCTCAACTCACCGGCCGACGGTTACACGCTCGCGGTACTGATCGGCGATACCTACGCTCTCTTGGCGGGGCCGCATCCGGCTTTCAATCCGGGCGACGTGATTCCGCTGGCGATCATGATCCAGCAGCCTTCTGGCCTTTGGGTGAACACGAATAGCCCGTGGAAGACATGGGACGACCTCGTCAAGACCGCGAAGGAGCGCGCACTTAAGGTCGCAGTGCTGGGCTTCGGCAGCGCCGATGACATCACCGTCAATTATCTGAAGACCAAAGGGCTGAAGCTCGACGCCATTCCTTACGCGAAACCCGGTCTTCGCTACACCTCGATCCTGGGCTCGAATGCCGACGTTCTTTACGAGCAAACCGGCGACGTCCGCAGTTATTTCGACGGCAAAAAGATTAAGCCGCTGATCTTCTTCTATGACCACCGGCTTACCATTCCTCAGTTCGCGAACGTGCCAGTGGGTAAGGAATTTGGCTACGATGTAACTCTTCCGCAATTCCGCGCCATCGTAGTGAAAGCGGGGACCGATCCTGGGATCGTGAAGCGTTTGTCCGATGAACTGGCAAAAGTGGCGCAGAGCGCGGAATTCAAAGCCTATCTTGAACAGCAATATGCCGATCCCAACAGCTACGTGCCGATGGATAAGGCGCGAGAGTTCATGGATTCATGGCTGGTGCAGGCCAAGAAATTCCGGGCTGAGACCACGATGGAGGCGAAGTGAGTCAAGACGCTGCAATTACGCCGCTTCGCAGACTGCAAGCAGCCCTACCCTATGTAGTCGTGCTTGCGGTCGGTATATTTCTGTATTTCGAAGCGGACAACTTTGAGTTCGAACAGTCCTCTGGGCGGATCGGCCCCGGGGCATGGCCGAAGCTCGTCCTCGTCCTGTTGTTGGCAACCGCGCTTTGGGGTGCGATATCAAGCACGGTCAAAGCCGGGAAATCCACGCTGGAGGAGGCGAGCGAACCCAAAGAAGAGGAGGCTTTGACTCAGCTGCCGGAACTGTATCCCTGGCTGGTCTGGTTCGCTGTTGCTGCCACACTCACCTATCTCATTCTGCTTCCGATCCTCGGCTTCTTTATCGCGACAATCGTCTACACCTGCGTTCTGATGTATCTCGGGCACTATAGGCAGCCTCTACGGGTCTCGGTGCTGAGTTTAGCGATCGCGCTCGCCTTCATGTTCGTGTTCATGCGCGTAGTGTACGTCTCGCTCCCGCCTGGCGTCGCGCCATTCGATGAAGTGTCTTATACCCTGATGGCGGCGATGGGTGTGCATTGAGGAAAATGCTGTGGCATTGATCAATCTCGCACACGGGTTTGTCCAGGTCTTCCAGCCCTTCGACCTGCTCATGCTCTTCATCGGTCTGATCGTTGGCATGGCCGTCTCGATCATGCCTGGGCTCGGCCTGGTGATGGGCGTGGTGCTGGCGCTCCCTTTCACCTACCGAATGGAGATCGAACCGGCGGTCATCCTGCTGACAGCGATCTATTTCTCTGGGACCTACGCCGGCTGCTTCTCGGCGATCCTTTACCGCATTCCCGGCGAACCGATGGATGTGCCGATGCTGTGGGACGGCTACACCATGGCACGGCGCGGCGCGCCCGCTAAGGCGCTCGGTTGGGCGTTGGTCGCCGCGCTTATTGGCGGACTGGTCTCCTCGGCGGTGATGGTGGCGCTCGCAGAACCCATGGGTGAGGTCGCAATTAAATTCGATTCGCCCGACTATTTCGCCGCGGTATTTTTTGGCCTCACCACGGTGGTCGCGCTAGCCGGAAAATCGATGGTGAATTCGCTGATCAGCCTCTGCGTCGGCCTGCTGGTGGCGACGGTCGGCATCGACAGCATCTACGGCACGGACCGGTTTTCCTTCGGCGTGCCGATCCTACGCGACGGCGTTCAGTTAGTCGAGGTTCTAGTCGGCATGTACGGCCTCGGTGAAATCCTTACTCGAATTGGTCAAGGCCTGCATATCGAGCAGCCGAAAGAGACATCGCAAAAAGTATCGACGCAGTTCCCGACATTGCGCGAACTGCTGGCGATAAAGATCACACTATTGCGCAGCACGGTTCTCGGCACCGTGCTGGGGATCGTGCCGGGCGCGGGCGCCACTATCACAGCCTTCATTGCCTACGGTATCGAGAAACAATATGGCCGACGGCGACATCTTTTGGGGACCGGGGTGCCTGAGGGCATCGTCGCGCCACAAATCGGGGCGACCGCTTCAGTGGCTGGCCATATGATTCCGCTGCTCACCTTGGGCCTTCCTGGAAGTGGCGCGACGGCTGTGATCCTCGCGGCTTTCCTGCTGCATGGCGTGCAGCCGGGTCCCATGCTGTTCGAAGACCCCTCCTCGACCCTCATGGTCTACACAATTCTGGCCTCGATGTTCGCCAGCGTCATCGGCATGTGCCTTCTTGGCTTCTTTTGGATCCGGATCGTCATCAAAGTCCTCACGATTCCACAGGGCATTCTCTCCGCGATCGTTGTTATGTTTTGTCTGGTCGGCGCCTATGCCAACCGCAATAGCATGTCCGACGTTTGGATGATCGTAATCTTCGGCGTCCTCGGCTATTTGTTCGAAAAGTTAAAATTTCCGATCTCGCCGATGGTACTCGGCGCAATCCTTGGCCCGATCGGGGAAACGGCGTTCATGCGAAGCATGATCAGCAGCGGCAATGATTGGACCGTGTTCTTTAAGGGGCCAATCAGTGGCACTCTGATGGCCGGCTCACTGCTCGCCTTGAGCTATCCCTTGCTGCAGGAGTTTAGGACCGCGCGGCGACGACGCGCGCAAGCAGTATGAAATCGAGAATGTCTATGCAAACTTTGGCACCAACGATTGTAGAAATAGACCCGACGCGGTGCCGCTGCTTGGATCTTGGTGATGTGACCTATGCGTAGCAACGTCGATCATGGAGCCCGCGGCGCAAACGTCATGCCGAGGCCGACTACTAAGCGTCCCAATCCGATGCGCGTCACACTATTGGCGCGGGCCCGCGAAGCTAAGCTCGGTGCCACGGCGCGGTCCTTCGCGATCCTCGAACACGTGGCGCGCTCCCGCACGCCGGTCGACGTGCTCGACATCATCAGCTCGCTCAAACTGCCGAAGGCGACCGCTTATCGACTGGTGGATTGGTTTATCACCCAAGGTTACCTATCACGCGAACCCGGACGCAAGCGGCTGATCGTCGGACCGAAGCTCGCCACACTCGCCTTTGATGCCCTGTCGTCATCGATGCGTCACGATGCCCCGCACATGGTATTGCAGCGGCTTGTGCACGCGCTCAATGAGACCTGCAATATTGGCACACTACTCAATGGTGAGGTAATCTATCTTGACCGCGTCGAGGCCGAGCATTGGCCACTGCGGCTGCAATACACCAGCGGCTCGCGCGTGCCATTGCATTGCAGCGCGATCGGCAAACTGTACTTGGCGCTGACACCAACGCCGCGCCGCCGTCGCCTGCTGCAAAGTTTGGAATTGCGCCGCTTTACAGACCACACGATCACCGAAGGCGGCCGGCTCGATGCCGAACTACGGCAGATCCGCAAGGAGCAAGTATCGTTCGACCGCGAGGAATATCTCGCCGGCGTCATTTGCATGGCGGTGCCGGTGATCGGCAGGAATGGTGGACTGCTCGCCGCCGTCGCCATTCAGGCGCCGGAAGCCCGCATGAATGTGCAGACCGCGCGGCGCCATCTGCCGACGTTGCGCGACGCCGCCAGCGAACTTGCCGATATCTTTCAGGCCAAAGACTGAAAAAATACCGCGACGAAATCAGTGAAGCACAGAAAAGGGACATAGCCATGAAGATGACAACGGAAGAAGCCTTCGTGAAAGTATTGCAGATGCACGGCATCGAACATGCTTTCGGCATCATTGGTTCGGCCTTCATGCCGATTTCGGACCTGTTTCCCAAGGCCGGGATCACGTTCTGGGACGTCGCGCACGAGGGCAACGGCGCGCTGATCTGCGACGGCTATACGCGCACCACCGGCAAGATCGCCATGGCGATCGCGCAGAACGGCCCGGGCATCACCAATTTCGTCACGCCGATCAAGACCGCTTACTGGAACCATACGCCGATGCTGCTGGTGACACCGCAGGCGGCGAACAAAACAATCGGTCAAGGCGGCTTCCAGGAAGTGGAGCAGATGGCGCTGTTCCGCGACATGGTCTGCTATCAGGAAGAAGTGCGCGATCCCTCGCGTGTTGCCGAGGTGCTCAATCGCGTAATCACAAAGGCCAAGCGTCTGTCGGCGCCGGCGCAGATCAACATTCCGCGCGACTACTGGACGCAAGTCATCGACATCAACCTGCCGGCGATCATCGAATTCGAGCGTCCGGCCGGCGGCGCCCAGGCGATCGCGGAAGCGGCCAAGCTGCTGTCGTCGGCGAAGTTCCCGGTCATCCTATCGGGCGCCGGCGTCGTGCTCGGAAACGCGATCCAGGAATGCGTCGCGCTGGCCGAGAAGCTCGATGCGCCGGTCTGCAACAACTACCAGCATAACGACAGCTTCCCCGGCAGCCATCCGTTGGCCGTCGGTCCGCTCGGCTATAACGGCTCGAAGGCCGGGATGGAGCTGGTCGCCAAGGCCGACGTGGTGCTGGCGCTCGGCACCAGACTCAACCCGTTCTCGACCCTTCCGGGCTACGGCATCGACTACTGGCCGAAGAACGCCAAGATCATCCAGATCGATATCAATGCCGACCGCATCGGCCTGACCAAGCCGGTCAGCGTCGGGATTTGCGGCGACGCCAAGCTAGTTGCTCAAAGCATTCTTAAGCAGCTTTCGCCCTCGGCCGGCAATGCTGGGCGAGAGGAGCGCAAGGCGCTGATCCACGCCACCAAGTCCCGCTGGCTGCAGACGCTCTCCAGCATGGATCACGAAGACGATGATGAGGGGACTACGTGGAACGCGGACGCGCGCAAGCGCGAACCCGACCGCATGTCAGCCCGGCAGGCTTGGCGCGCCATCCAGGCCGGACTGCCGAAGGAAGCCATCATCTCCAGCGACATCGGCAACAATTGCGCTATCGGCAATGCCTATCCGACTTTCGATAAGGGACGGAAATATCTGGCGCCCGGTCTGTTCGGACCGTGCGGCTATGGCTTCCCGGCTATCATCGGCGCCAAGATCGGCAATCCGGACACACCGGTCGTAGGATTTGCCGGCGACGGCGCCTTCGGAATTTCCATGAACGAGATGAGCTCGATCGCGCGCGAAGAGTGGCCGGGTATCACCATGGTCGTCTTCCGCAACTACCAATGGGGCGCCGAGAAGCGCAATTCGATCCTTTGGTTCGCCGACAATTTCGTTGGCACCGAGCTCGACCCGCATCTCAGTTATGCGAAGGTTGCCGTGGCCTGCGGACTCAAAGGCGTGCAAGTCAAGACGCCTGCCGAGCTGACCGAGGCGCTGCGCGAGTCCTGCGAAGCACAGAAGAAGCGGGTGACGACCTTCATCGAGGTGATCCTCAACCAGGAGCTCGGTGAGCCGTTCCGCCGCGACGCCATGAAGAAGCCGGTCGTCGTGGCCGACATTCGGCGCGAGGACATGCGGCCGCAACAGAACGTCTGAGCGGAGTATCGACGATGACCGTTTCAGTGAAATCGCCGGTGGATGCCAACGCCAAGGCGGTGGTCAACGAGCTGATGCGGCGCGCCCGCGCCGCTTTGGCCGTTTTCGCGCAAGCCGATCAGGCGCGCACCGACGAGGCGGTCACGGCGATCGCTTGGTCGCTATACAAGCCTGAGCACGCCAAGGAGCTGGCGGCACTGGCGGTTGCCGACACTAAGCTCGGCAACGTGCCCGACAAGATCGTCAAGAAGCAGCGCAAGACCTTCGGTACGTTGCGCGATCTCCTGCGAGTGAAATCGGTCGGAGTGATCGAGGAAGACAAGAAACGCGGCATCGTCAAATACGCCAAGCCGGTCGGCGTAGTTTGCGCCATCACGCCGTCGACCAATCCCGGCGCTACGCCGGTCAACAAGGCGATGATGGCGATCAAGGGCCGTAATGCGATTGTCATTGCCGCCTCGCCCGCTGGCCTGAAGACGACGATGCGCACGGTCGATTACATGCGCGCTGAATTGAAGAAGATCGACCTGCCCGTGGACCTCGTTCAAATACTCCCGCCGCCAGCCTCCAAGGACATGACGCAGGCGCTGATGCAGGCGGCCGATCTGGTGGTCGCCACCGGCTCGCAGGATAATGTACGCCGCGCTTATTCCAGCGGCACGCCGGCGATCGGCGTCGGCACCGGCAATGTGCCGGTGATCGTCGACGAGACCGCCGATCTCGACGACGCAGCTGCCAAAATCTGCGCCTCAAAAATCTTCGACAATTCCACCTCCTGCTCGTCGGAGAACTCCGTTATCATCGCCGAGGCAGTCTACGAGCCGATGCTGGCCGCGCTCGAGCGCGTCGGCGGCTATCGCACCACGCCGGCGGAGAGGCAGCAAATCCAGCGCGCCTTGTGGCCGGACGGGAAATTGAGTCGTACACTGATCGCGCGCGATGCCGACGTGCTGGCGCGCGGCTGCGGCCTGCCGGCGGCTGCCGAATCGAAGAAATTCTTTATGGTTGAAGAGACCGGCGTCGGCCGCGATTTCCCGTTCTCCGGCGAGAAGCTGTCGCTGGTGCTCACCGTCTACCGCGCCAAGGATTTCGACGACGCAGCGGCGTTCGTCAATACCATCCTCGCGCATCAGGGACGCGGCCATTCGGTCGGCCTGCACAGCAAGGACATGGGCCGTGCGCGCCGCCTCGCCGAGCAGACCGACGTGGTGCGCGTGCTGATCAACCAGGCGCACACCTTCGGCAACGGCGGCGGCTTCGACAACGGGCTCAACTTCACGCTGAGCATGGGCTGCGGCACCTGGGGCGGCAATTCCATCACCGACAACCTCAACTACATGAACTTCCTCAACATCACCCACCTCGTCACCACCATCTCCGAAGACAAGCCGAGCGAGGACGCACTGTTCGGCACCTATTGGGCAAAGTACGGGCGCTAGGGGGAAGGTGGAATGAACTTCGAAGAACACGCCGCCAAATCGCTCGTGCTTGCGCCGGCTGGAATTCCCATTCTGCGCGGCGTGCTGTGCGTCAGCTCGGCAGAAGCCGCGCAGGCCGCCGCGCAGATCGGCCCCTGCGTGGTTAAGGCGCAGGTGCCCGCCGGAAAACGCGGCAAAGCCGGCGGCATCAAGCTTGCCAATACGCCGAAGGACGCCGAGCAAGTGGCCGGGCAGATTCTCGGCATGCGCATCGGCGATTATACTGTCGAGCGTCTGCTGGTCGAACAGCAGGCGAAGATCCTGCGCGAATTCTATGCCGCGGTGCTGCACGACACGGCGCTGCGCAAGCCGCTGGTCCTGTTCTCCACCGAAGGCGGCATGGATATCGAGGAGATCGCTGCCGAAA
>DAIMKK010000055.1:0-10629 GCA_036721745.1 Pseudolabrys sp.
CGTCATCGCGATCTTGTCGTAGGGGGTCCGCCCGGTGCGGAATTCGCCGCCGCCTGACAGCGGCCGCCGCTCGAGCCGCCGCAGTAATTGCTCGACGTTGAGGCCGGCAAGCGCTCCCTTCTCGCCGATCAGGCTGGCGGTGCCGTTGAGCGTGCGGGTGACCGCGAGCACGCTGTCGCCACTGCCTTCGACCGCGAAAGATATGTTGCCGGTGCCTTCAAGCCGGTGCAACCCGAACAGCTGGCCAAGGCAGCTTTCCAGGTCCACATCGGTGAATTGCAATTGCGATTTCACCTCCACACCTGTGGCGAAATTAATGAGCGTTAGCGAACCCTTGATCACGCCGCCATAGGCCTGCGCCTCGCCGACGGTCACCACCAGATGACCGCCGCGCAAATTTGCACCGATAGCGGTGCGGCCGAGCTTGGCGTTGGATACCACGACGTTCGCGGCCGACAGCCGCAGGTCGAGGTCTACGCCGGATAGGCCGTCGAGCGTAATGCGCGCGTCGTTCCAGTCGCGCTGATTGGAAGTGAGCAGGCGAATGGTGGAGACATAGGGCGTTAGATCGAGCGTGTCGGAGGCGAGCGTGCCCTGCAGCGTCTTGCGTCCGTCGGTGGCGAAGGTGAGCACGCCCTCGGCGGTGTTGCCGTCGAGTTCAACATTGACGTTGTTAAGCCCGATGGTTCCGCCCATCACATTGGCTTGCGCCTTGATCGCGAAGTGGCCGAAGCCCCCGCCGGGCATCGGCCGCTGTCCGGCCCAGATCAACGCCGTGCGCATCGATGTGGTGTCAGCGGCGAGAGTGCCTTCGATCTTGAGCGTGGGCTTGACGCTGATGGCGCCTTCGAACGCCGCCTTGATCAGTTTGCCAGCGATGCGCAACTTCAAGCCGGTGCGGTTGCCGGCGAGCGCGGCCGGGAAATCGCCGAGTGTCAACGTCACGTCGAGCGGCTCGTCATGCCAAACCAAGCGGCCGGTAGCGCCGAAACTTTTGGAGATCGACGGCCAGGCCAGCGAAAATTCCACATTGGTCAGCGTCTCATCGAGCTTGTTCGCGGCGTTATGCACCACGACAATTCCGTTATCGATGCGCATTTCGGAGAATGCCGCGAGACGGGGCCCGCCCTGGGTCTGGCTGCGCGTCAGCGCCTCGATCAGGCCGGACCAGTTGGATTTACCGTCCGGCTCCACGTTGACCTCGATGGTCGGGCGCTCCAGTGCCACGTCGGAAATTTCGACCCGGCCGAGCAGCAACGGAAAAAAGCGCAGACGCGCGGTCAGCCGCTCGGCGGTGAGCGCCGGCCGCTTGGCGTCGCCCAGCACCACATCGGCGAAGCTCACGCTGCCGGTGGGAAACAGCGAGACCCTGGCCTCACCCCGCAGGCTCGGGTTCAAGCCGGTGACGGTGCGGATTTCGATGAGGACCTGCCGGCGCACCGCGTCGGCCGAAATCAGATAGCCCGCCGCGACGAGCACGCCGCTGCCGACTGCGATCGCGGCCAGCAGAGCTAGACCCAGGCGCTTAAAGCCAATGGCGACCGTCAAAGGGGGGGATTTCCGGTTGTTTCGGCGTCGATTGCCGGCGGACTATACCATCGGTCGCGCCGTCACCAACCGTGCTCGGCCTCTGTGACCCTTTCATGGCCGGTGCCAGCGGCCGGAAAAGGCTACCGGGGTGGCGTCGCATCGGCAATTTCGGCGATCAGTTTCTTGATGATCGCCTGACCGAAAGAATTGAAATCCTTCGCCTCCAGTACAAAGGCGCCGGGGCCGCCGACGACGTTGGCGCGATAATAGTTCGTCAGTCCACCGGGCGGATGGGTGTGCTCGGGGTTCCACGGTAATGGGGTCGCGCTCAGGATCACCAGCCCGTTGATGGTGATGCCAAGCGCCAGCGCCTCGTCGCGTGCAACGCCGACGTCGCGGCCGGCATTATTGGTGCCGTCGCCGGAGACGTCGATGGTGTGGCGTTCGGATGAAAACGGCGCGCGCGCAAACTGTGCGACCGCGAAGTCGATGCCGCCGCTGATCGAGGTGCGATCGGCGAACGAGCGGGACGATTCTAGCAACCGGTCGCCGAAGGCCTGCGCGGCCTTCGGCCAATCGATCGCCATCCAGTCGATCACGACTTTTTGGTTCCCGAGGCCCGACCATTCCGCAAACAAAACGGCGATACGGCCGTTGCGGCCGGACCGGATAGCGTCGAGCACGCGCGGATTAGCGACGGCGGCGGCATAGCCCTCGCGTTGCAACTGGAATTTTTGTGCATCCACGCTGCGCGAAACATCGGCCGCCAGCACCAGCAGCAGGTCGACCGGCTCGGCCGCGCGCGCGGGTGGTGCGATAATCGATGCGATGAGAACGAAACACCAGAACAAGCGACGCATGACAGCCTCTTTCCGCCACCCCAGGATGACAGAGCGAGGATGAACTCTAGCCGATTTTGCGGCCTATTGCGCCAGCACGCGCGTCACCGGGAAATAGACCTCGACCAAAGTGCCGTCGTCGACCTGGCTGGTGATACGGAACCGCGCATGGTTGGCCTCGGCGAGCGCCTTGCTGATCGGAAGGCCGAGCCCGGTGCCGCCGGCGCGGCTCGCGGTGGCAATCTGACGGAACGGTTCGAGCGCGGTCTGTAATTCCTTTTCGCTCATGCCGGGGCCGGTGTCGCGCACGCGCAACACGATCTCGTGGTCGTCGTTCACGGCGGTGGCGACGATCACCTGCCCGCCGGCGCCGGTGAACTTGATTGAGTTTGACAAGAGATTGAGCGCAATCTGCCGCACCGAGCGCGCATCGGCCACGATCTGCGGCAGATTCGGCGGCAGCGACGTGCGGATGATGACGCGCTCGCGGTTGGCCTGCTGCTGCATGATGGCGACGCATTGCTGGACGAGGTCGTTCAGATTGACGCTTACGAAAGTGAGTTCCAGCTTGCCGGCCTCGATCTTGGACAGGTCGAGCAGATCGTTGAGCAACAAGATCAGGTGGCCGCCGGATGTGTGGATGTCCCTGAGGTATTGCCGGTAGCGTTCGTTGCCGACCGGGCCGAAGCGTTCGTCCATCATCACCTCGGAGAAGCCGATGATGGCGTTGAGCGGCGTGCGGATTTCGTGGCTGATCTTGGCGAGGAATTCCGACTTGGCGGTGGAGGCCTTTTCGGCCTGCTGCTTGGCGTTGATCAATTCTTCCTCGGTGCGCTTCCAGGCCGTGACGTCGCGCATCACCGCACAGAATTTTTCGCCGTCGGCGATCCGCCCCAGCGTGAAGTAAAGCGGCACCAGGCCGCCCTGCCGTACCAGCCCGATCGCCTCACGGCCGATGTCGAGCATGCCGGCGCCGTTCGCCAGCCGGTCCAAATAGTCAAGCACCGAGCGCCGGCTTTCCGGCGCGAACAGGTCGCTGAAACTGAGTTCGCCGATTTCGGAGGCCTCGTAGCCGAACAACGCCTCGGCGCTGCGGCTGGCCGAGAGGATGCGGCCGGCGCGATCGAGCACCAGAACGCCGTCGGTGGCGGTGTCGAGGATCGACTTGAGCTCGTCGTTTTCGCTTTCCAGCCGGCGCAGCGACATGGCCTTGCCGCGGTCCTCGGCCACCGCTTGCGTGCTGATCATCAACACGAGCGCGTTCTCGTTGTTCCAGGCCGCGCTGAACAGGCGCCCTTCCACCGGTTTCTGCTTGCCATTGACCGTGGTGATGGTGAGCGTCTTGCCGTCGTTGCGGGTTTCGCTGGTCGCAGGCCCGCTCTTGGTGTCGATGAATAGGCTGTCGAGACCGCCGGCCTCGGTCAGCGCTTCCAAGGAAGGATAGCCGGTCCAGTCGAGGAAGGCGCGGTTGGCGTAGATCAGCGTGTTGAGGCGATAGACCAGGATGCCGACTGGCAGGCGGTCAAATATGGGCCGCCCCTCATGGATATCGCGGGCGGCATCGCCGTTGCGCACCGTCCGCGACGCTATGTTGACCGGTGGCATAACTGCGACAGGCTCGCGGCCGAAATCGTCCGGCGCCGGCGCGGCGGCGTTCTTGCCGGCGGTACTCTTGAGCCTGGCGCTGAGTTCGCGCGCGAGTTCCTCGAAGGCGCTGCGCTCGCCGGGGCTGAGCGCCGGCGGCTCTTCAGCCGGCGGCGGAAACGCGATGAGGTTATCCGCGGGCGCTTCGGCCTGGGCGGCGGGCGGCGGGGCGGCCGCTTGCGCCCGCAGTTGCTCCAGTGCCGCCAGGCGATCGACGTCGCGGCAAATGCCGAAGCCGCGGTAGCCGGCAAACTGGCGGTCGCGGTCGAACACCGGCAGGCCCGACAGCTCGATCGGCAAGAGCTGATCGGCATCGTCGACGGGCCAGGGCACGACGATGCCGCTCCAGGTGTCGCGCGCGGCAAGCGCCTTGGCCACTTGACCTTGCGGATCAAGTTTGAGCGCGGCGGCGATGTCTGCCCACGGGCGGCCGAGCACTTCGGCGGTCTTCGGGCCGAGCACCTTGGCAAAATCTTCCGTGCCGAGTGTGAAACGGTTCGCCGCGTCCATCTGCCAGACGAAACGGAACGGAAAACGATGCGGACGCAGTTCCAGTGCTACCGGATTGGGGGCAGGGGGCGCCGCTTGCGTCACAGCCGCGGTTGCCATGACGCCGGCCGCGTTCTCAGGCGCGGCAAATGCGACGAGTAGTGCCACCGTCGCGCCGGCACCGAGGCGGAGCATGGTGGAGGGCCAGCCCGCGATGTCGCCATCGGCGCGGCCATTAAGCAATGCCTCTCGGGCGAGCTGCTCGGCGCCGAGCGCGACCAGGTCGCGCTTATCACCGAAACGTTCGCGCGCCGCCGGCATGGCCTCAATCAGTTCGCCGTCGGCGGTGAAGATCGCCGCCGGCCGATCGAAATCCGTGAGCAGCCGTTGTGCGCGGTCGGGCAATGCTAGGTCTTTGCCCGCGCGTTCGGTCGATACCACCAGCACGGCAGTACTGTTGTCGGAGAGCGCGATGCGCGAGCAAAGGCAGATCAGCGTGCCGCCGTAGCCCGCGCCGAATCCACGCAGCCGCTCAAGCCGCGCTACGCCGCCTTGCGGCAGCGTGCCGGAAAGACGCGCGACCTGCGCGGCGGCCGCATGCTCGGGCTCGAAGCGGAGGGCTGCCAGCGCTCCCGGCGAGGCTGCATCGAAGATCGCGGCCGCGATCGGATTAGTCCACAGAACGCGCGTTGCGTCCGCGCTCCATAGCCATACCGGGTTCGGGCTCAAGGCATGCGCCGCGAGCCGCTGATCGGTCAGGCAAGTGAATTGGAACCCAGTCCCGTTCATCGACCACGTCGTAATGTTTACGGCTAACAAAACCTTAATACGGCTGCTTTGTTGTTCCGTCCACGACGCGCCGGCTGTTGGCCCCCGCCAACCTGAGATAACCTTAATTGCGTGAGTTCCAGCACTGGCGCGAAGCGGCCTTGGGCCTAGATATAAGGTTAAGGTCGGCGGTCACCGCCGATGCACCAGGCAGGAGGACGTGATGGCGACGAACGGGAATATGAATTTCGAGATCCCGGCGGAAATGCGCGCATTCGCCGAGAAAAGCGTGGAGCAGGCCAAGCAGGCCTTCGAAAGCTTCATCGCTGCCGCGCAACACGCGGTGAACACAGCCGAGACTCAAGCTGCGACCGCGCGTAGCGGCGCCAAAGAGGTCGGCGAAATGGCCATCGGATTTACCCAACGCAATGTCGCCTCATCGTTCGAATTCGCCGAGAAGCTGGTGCACGCCAAGGACGCCCAGGAACTAACGGCGCTGCACAGCGATTATGTAAAAAGCCAGATCGCGGCTTTGACCGATCAGGCCAAGGAATTGAGCAAGCAGGCGGCCAAGCTGGTTAGCCAGCACTGACCGAGCCTTTGGGGCCCGGATTGAAGGCAATTTGGCGCCGGCGCCCGGCCGGCGACCTGGTTTTATGACACTTTTGTGCGTTGCAATATTTTTGTTGCAATGCACCAAAAAAGGTGTCATATAGGTTTTATAGCACTCGCCCCTGACGCCTCTGAGGCGCCCCTTATGGTGGCGAGTCCTGCAACAAGCGCGAGCCGATTGACCGAGGGCGGCGGCTCGCTTTCGAGCCGGTAACCGTCCTCCTAGCTAAGGATAACGATCATGGCCGAACCCCAAACCGCGGCTGTCACGCCGAAAGCCAAGCCGAAGTCGGTTGCCACTAGCGCGTCCGTCTTCGAGATGCCGAAATTCGAAATGCCGAAGTTCGAAATGCCGAAGTTCGAAATGCCGAAGTTCGACATGCCGAACGTCGAAGTCCCTGCCGCCTTCCGCGAGATGGCCGAAAAGGGTGTTGCGCAGGCGAAGGAAGGCTACGAGAAGATGAAGACCGCCGCCGAAGACGCGACGGAATTGCTCGAAGAGACCTATACCACGGCCTCCAAAGGCTGCTCCGGCTACGGCCTCAAGCTGATCGAGACCGCCCGCGCTAACAGCAACGCCGCATTCGACTTGTTCGGTGAAGTGCTGTCGGCCAAGTCGGTTGCCGAAGTGGTCGAGCTCTACACCGCCTATGCGAGGGCGCAGTTCGACACCGTGAGCGCGCAGGCCAAGGAGCTTGCCGATCATGCGCAGAAGGTCGCGACCGACACCGTCGAGCCGATCAAGGAAAGCTTCACCACCGCCTTCAACAAGGCCGCGTAAGCAACCTGTCGAATAGCCGCCGCGCCTTGCGCGGCGGATGCAAGGCCCGGGCGCTAAAAGCGCGTGGGCTTTTTGCCGTGGTCGGCAGGCTTGCCAAATTGACGCCCTGAACCTAGGTTCCGGCCGCTCGCACCAAAGACCGCGAGCTTGTGCAGGCGTAGCTCAGTTGGTTAGAGCGCTGGTCTGTGGAACCAGAGGTCGGTGGTTCAAGTCCACCCGCCTGTACCACTCGAATTCCGCCATCAATCCGGCGTCAGCAGCGAAATGCTGAGCAGCGCGCGCCGGCGCAGCCAGGCGGTTGCGCGGTATTTCGGGTCGCGCGTGACCGCCTGCATGCCGTCGAGCACGGCCAGCACGCGGCGTCCGCCCAGCATGTCGCCGAGCGCCAGCGGACCCTTCGGATAATTGAGCCCGAACTCGACCGCGGTATCGATATCGCCCGGCGCCGCGATGCGCAGTTCGGCGATGCGCGTGCCGATATTGACGATCATGGCGAGCAACCGCTGCACCACGAAGCCCGCGCTGTCGTTGATGACCGTCACCGGCACAGCCGTCGACAACGCCGCGACCGCGGCGCCTAACGTTTCCGGCGTCGTGAGCGGCGTTTTCATCACCGTGCGGCGGCCGTTGAAGGTGCCCAGCATATCGACCGCAACCGTGCGCGCCGGGTCGAGTTTGAGCCGGACAGCGGCGCCGGTGGCATCCTCGCCGAGCGGCGTCACGAAACAGAGCGCAGCTGCGTCCGGCGCGCCGCCGACTTGGCATTTGACGCCGGCGCTCCCGAGCCATTCGGCCAGTTCGCGTCCGCCGTCCTCGTCCGCGATCCAGGCCGACGTCGGTTTAGGCTGCGGCGGCACCGACACTGTCGGCGCACTCGCGGTTGGCGGGCCGTCATAATTGTAGAAGCCCTGCTTGGTCTTGCGCCCAAGCAATCCGCCGGCGACGCGCACGGCCAGTTGCGCCGACGGCTGATACATCGGCTCGCCGAAATATTGATCATGGATGCTCACCATCACCGCGTAAGTGACGTCGGCGCCGATCAAATCGAGTAGTTCGAACGGCCCCATGCGGAAACCGGCGGCCTCCTTCATCAGGGAATCGACCTCGCGCGGGCTGGCAATGCCTTGCGCGACGATGCGCAGCGCCTCCGGCCCGTAGGCGCGGCCGGCGTGATTGACCACGAAGCCGGGCGTGTCGGTCGCCACCACGGGATGCTTGCCGATGCGGCGCACAAAGCCGGTGAGCGCTTCGACCAAAGCCGGATCGCTGCGCAATCCGCCGATCACCTCGACCAGCCGCATCAGCGGCGGCGGATTGAAGAAATGCAGGCCGCCGACGCGGCCCGGATCGTCGCAACCTGCGGCGATTTCGGTGACCGACAGCGAGGAGGTATTGGTGGCGATCACCGCATCGGCCGCGATACGTTGCTCCAACGCGTGAAACAGCTCGCGCTTGACCGCGAGATCTTCCACGATCGCCTCGATCACGATGCCAGCGGGCGCCACTTCGTCGAGCGAGCCGATCGCCCGCAGGCGGCCGATCACGCCTTGCTTGACGTCCGCCGTCATGCGGCCTTTCGTCACCAGCCCATCAAGTGCCTTATCGATCGCCGCTACCGCCTCGGATGCCGCGCCTTGCCGCGAATCGAACAGCAGCGCGGTCATGCTGGCTTGCGCGCAAACCTGCGCGATGCCGCGCCCCATGGTACCGGCGCCAATCACCGCGACCGTCAGATCGCCCCGCTGCAGATCGCGCGCCACGTTCACTTCCCTTCGAACGTCGGTTTGCGTTTTTCCATGAAGGCCCGCATGCCTTCCTTTTGATCGCGGGTGGCGAATTGCAGTTGGAACGCTTTGCGCTCCAGCATCAGCGCAGTGTCAAGCGGCGCGTTCAGACCGGCATTGACGATTTCCTTGATCTGCATGACCGCGATCGGCGGCAGCGCCGCGATCTCGGTCGCGATCTCGATCGCGCGCGCCAGCGCCTGGCCGGTCGACGCCACTTCGCTGGCCACGCCCATGGCATGCGCCTCGGCGGCGCCGAACATTTTGCCGGTCATCAGCAGCTGCATGGCGCGCTTGCTTCCGACCAGCCGCGCCAGCTTCTGCGTGCCGCCGCCGCCGGCCAGGATGCCGAGTTTGACCTCGGGCAGGCCGAGGCGGGCGCCTTCGCCGGCGATGATGATGTCGGCGCACAAGGCCAATTCAAGTCCGCCGCCGAGCGCGAAGCCTTCGATCGCGGCGATTACCGGCTTCGGACAGTCCATGATCGTGCGCCAGTATTTCTGCACGTTGCGCGCCATGACCTCGACCGGGCCGGCCTCCGCCATTTCGGAGATGTCGGCGCCGGCAGCGAACACGGTATCCGAGCCGGTCACGATCAGGCAGCGGATCGCCGGGTCGGCGGCATGGCGAGTGATCTCGTCGGCAAGGCGCGTGCGCACTTCGAGATTGAGCGCGTTGCGCACCTGCGGCCGATTGAGGCGGAATACCACAATGGCGTCCGACGGGCGTTCTACGAGGAGGATATCCGGCGTGGTCATGGGGGGGTCACCGATGGGCAAAAAGCGATAAGTCTCAAGTATAGACATAATTTTTTTATCGGTTATAGGCTGGTCCAGAGATTAGCTCGGCCGGGCGCTTCAATTCATCCAAGTCGTCCAAGATCCCGCCGTCCCGGCTTGTCCACGAGCGCGCCAGTATGACATCGCACTACGATGCCACCTATTACCTTGAAGAATTGGCAATGCCCGAACCGGACTACGCTATGGTTTCGCGGCAGCGCGGCGAGAAAATACAACCTTACATCAAGCCGTCGGACGTTGTCTTTGAATATGGCGTGGGCAGCGGACTGAATCTTGCCTCGCTTGTGTGCCGCGCTCGCTATGGCTTCGACATCAATCCAAGCGCGATCGGCATCGCGCGCCAGCATGGCGTCGAGATCGTCGAAACCTGCGACGGCATCGAGGCCGCCTATGACGTGGTCATCTGCCATCACGTCCTCGAACACCTGCTGGCTCCCGCAGAATGTCTTGTAATGCTTCGGCACGTCCTGCGGGTCGGCGGGAAGCTTCTGTTGTTTGTGCCTTATGACGTGCAACGTCGCTATCGGCGTCATATTGCAAGCGATAAGAATTATCATCTCTATTCCTGGACACCTCACACATTGGCCAATTTGGCCATTGAATGTGGTTTCGAGGTTCAATCCGCCGCGCTCGGAACGTTCGGGTACAACCGTATTGCGGCACGCCTGGCGACCACCCTGAAAGTCGGGGATATCGGGTTTCGCTTTTTGTGGCGCTGCGCTCACCTGATTCGGAGAGAACGCGAGGTCCGCGTCGTGGCGACGCGTCCGACTTAAGCGACCGAATTTTTCTTGCAATTGTCTGTCGCGAGCCGCGTGCGTACCTCGGGATCGAAGAGCAGGAGATCTGGCGCTGTCATAGTGGCGATTAATGAGAGGCTTTACGCGGGCTAGGATCGCCCCGCTCCACGATAATAGGCAATCATATCTTTCGGTTTGAGCGGCGTTTCTGCCTTGCGGCCGATGAAGAAGACAGTGGCCGTGCTGTCAATGGCGAACGGAGCAGGCGTCAATCTATCGAATAGCCTGATCCAAAGCATCGGTACCATCGCTGCAATACCGGCAAGCTTGGTCCGAAACAGCCCGCGGACAAGATAGCGAACGGACCAAAGAAAAACGCACCCCGGACCATCCGACGCGCCGGAGTCAATTTCGTCGAAGTAACGGAACAGCCAGCGATGGCCGCTATGAGTGAAGCGCGTGAAATCGAACGCGGCCTCGTGTACTTGGTGCATGAAAGAGGTCTCGGCGTACACAATGCCGGCAGGCTTGAGTACCCGATATATTTCCGAGGCTACCAGTAAAGGGTCGAGCACGTGCTCGAGCACGGCCTGGATCGAGACTCCGTCGAAGCTCGCCTCGCGAAACGGCAGAGAGTGTCCA
>DAIMKK010000056.1:0-4081 GCA_036721745.1 Pseudolabrys sp.
CCTACACAGCCTGCATCAACAAGGCGCTCGAGGCCAAGCCCGCCGACATGACCATCACCACGCATGTGTGTCGCGGTAATTTCCGCTCGACCTTCATCTCCTCCGGCGGCTATGAGCCGGTGGCGCAGAGCCTGCTCGCAAAGTGCAACTACGACGGCTACTTCCTCGAATACGACACCGATCGTGCCGGCGGCTTCGAGCCGCTGCGCTTTTTGCCGAAGGGCAACAAGATCGTCGTGCTCGGCCTGGTCACGTCCAAGCAGGGGCGGCTGGAACCGCGCGAAGACATCAAGAAGCGCATCGAGGAGGCGACCAAATTTGTCGCGCTCGATCAGCTTTGTCTGTCGCCGCAATGCGGCTTCGCCTCGACCGAAGAAGGCAACGTGCTGGCCGAAAACGAGCAATGGGCCAAGCTGAAGATGATTGTCGAACTGGCGAACGAGGTGTGGGGGAAATAGTTGATGTCGTCCCCGCGAAAGCGGGGACCCAGTAACCCCAGCGTTTCCGAAATCGCGAGGCCGGCGTTTACTGGATTCCTACCTTCGCGGGCATGACAGCTGAGAGTAGGGATGAAATAATAATGACCCAACGCGCCACGCCGCCGTTCCGCGCCGACATGGTCGGCAGCCTGCTGCGACCTGCGCCGCTGAAGGAGGCGCGTGCCAAATTCGCCAAAGGCGAAATCAAAGCAGATGCGCTCAGGGCGGTGGAAGACCGCGAGATCGAGAAGATCATCAAGAAACAGGCGGAGGTCGGGCTCAAGCTCGCCACCGACGGCGAATTCCGCCGTTCCTGGTGGCATTTCGATTTCTTCCGCGCTTTGAAAGGGATCGAATTTTATTTCACCGACAAAGGCATCAAGTTTCACGGTGTCGACACCAAGTCCGAAAGCGTGCGAACCATCGGCAAAATCGGTTTTGCCGGCCACCCGCATATCGACGATTTCAAGTTCTTGAAACAGCACTGCCGCGTTGTGCCTAAGATGACGATACCGGCGCCCGGCGTGCTGCATTTCCGTCAAGGCCGCGTGTCGGTCAGCAAACAGGTCTATCCCGACCTCGACGCCTTCTTCGACGATCTCGGACGCGCCTATCGCGACGCGGTGCAGGCTTTCGCCGCCGCCGGTTGCCGTTACCTCCAGCTCGACGACACCACCTGGTCGATGATGTGCGATGCCAAGGAGAGGCAGCATTCACGCGAGCGTGGCGACGATCCCGATACGCTGCCGAAAATCTACGCGCGCATGATCAACATGGCTCTCGAAGGCAAGCCGGCCGATATGGTCGTCACCATGCATTCCTGCCGCGGCAATTTCCGCTCGACTTGGATCGCCGAAGGCGGTTACGAGCCGGTGGCCGAGGTGATGTTCAACGATACCAATATCGATGGCTATTTCCTGGAATACGATAGCGAGCGCGCCGGCGGTTTCGAGCCGTTGCGCTTCTTCCCAAAGGGCAAGAAACAACTGGTGCTCGGCTTGGTCACCTCGAAAAGCGGGCGGCTCGAGCCGCGCGACGAGATCAAGCGCCGCATCGAGGAGGCCACCAAATACGTCCCTCTCGATCAGTTGTGCCTGTCGCCGCAATGCGGCTTTGCCTCGACCGAAGAGGGCAACGTGCTGGCCGAGGACGAGCAATGGGCCAAGCTGCGCATGATCGTCGAGTTGGCGGAAGAAGTGTGGGGCCGCTAAGCTCCGCGAATGACATTACGTAACCATCCCCCCTTCCGCGCCGATCACGTTGGCAGCCTGCTGCGCCCCTTGCCGCTGAAACAGGCGCGCGCACAACGCGAGCGCGGCGAGATCAGCGCCGACGTACTCAAGGCGGTCGAAGACCGCGAGATCGCGGCCGTCATCAAGCGCCAGGAAGACATCGGCCTCAAAGCTGTCACCGACGGCGAATTCCGCCGCGCTTTCTGGAATTACGATTTTCTCGGCGGCCTTGACGGCGTCGAGGCCTATCTCGGCGAGCGCAAAATCAAGTTCCAGGGCCCGAACCCCAAGCCGATGATGCTGCGGGTCACCGGCAAGCTCGACACCTTTTCCGGCCATCCGATGCTCGAGCATTTCAAATTCGTCAAAGCGCACACGCGCGTCACGTCGAAGATGACGATCCCGTCACCGTCGTCATTGCATTTCCGCTATGGCCGCGACGCGGTGCCGGCCGAGATCTACCCCGACATGGCCGATTTCTACCGCGACCTCGGCCAGACCTACCGCAAGGCCGTGCGCGCCTTCGCCGACGCTGGTTGCCGCTATCTGCAACTCGACGAGGTGAATTTCACCTATCTCTGCGATCCGAAACTGCGCGCGCAAGTCGCTAATCGTGGCGACGATCCCGAACAGCTGCCGGCGATCTACGCCCGCATGATCAATGCCGCGATCTCCGACATTCCGCCCGATATGACCATCGCCATGCATCTGTGCCGCGGCAATTTCCAGTCCACTTTCGTCGCTTCCGGCGGCTACGAGCCGGTGGCGGAAATTCTGTTCAATACGATTAACGTGCACGGCTATTTCATGGAATACGACAGCGACCGCGCCGGCGGTTTCGAGCCGCTGCGGCTGGTGCCCAAGGGCAAGACCGTGGTGCTCGGTCTGGTCACCTCGAAGTCGGGGCGGCTGGAATCCAAGGACGAGATCAAGCGCCGCATCGAGCAGGCGGCGAAGTTCGTGCCCCTCGAGCAACTGTGTTTGTCACCGCAATGTGGCTTCGCCTCCACCGAGGAAGGCAATATCCTGGCCGAAGACGAGCAATGGGCGAAGCTGAAGATGATTGTGGAAATCGCCGAGGAATTGTGGGGGAAATAGTTTCTGTCGTCTCCGCGAAAGAGGGGGCCCAGTAACCCCTATGTTTAATGAATCGCGGGCCCGCGTTTACTGGATGCCCGCCTTCGCGGGCATGACAGCCGAGAGTGGGAGCGAAAAAAGGATGTCTCAGCGCACCAAACCGCCGTTCCGCGCCGATCATGTCGGCAGCCTGCTGCGGCCGGCCGCACTGAAAAAAGCGCGCGAGCAGCGCGCCAAGGGCGAGATCGCCGCCGCCGCACTCAAGGCGATCGAAGATCGCGAGATCGAACGCGTCATTAAGCGCCAAGAAGAAGTCGGCCTGCAATCGATCACCGACGGCGAATTCCGTCGCTCCTGGTGGCATCTCGACTTCCTGTGGGGCCTCGACGGCGTCGAAAAGCATGTGATGGATTCGGGCGTGGCCTTCGCGGCGGTGACGACGCGCAACGAGGGCGTCAAGGTGACCGGCAAGATCGGCTTTTCCGGCCACCCGATGCTCGAGCATTTCAAGTTCGTCGCCGCGCATACGCAACGCACGCTCAAGATCACCATCCCGGCGCCGTCGGCGATCTATGGGCGGCCGATGCGCTTGCCGATCGACCAAAAGATTTACCCGAAGCTCGATGCGTTGTTCGACGATCTCGGCCAGGCCTATAAAAAAGCCGTGCGCGCCTTCGCCGACCAAGGCTGCCGCTATCTGCAGCTCGACGAGGTGTTCATCGCCATGCTGTGCGATCCGAAATACCGCCAGCAGATGAAAGACCGCGGCGACGATCCGGTAAAGCTCGGCGAGCTCTACGGCGATCTCATCAACACCGCGATGTCGGACATTCCGCCCGACATGACCATCACCATGCATCTGTGCCGCGGCAACTATAAATCGACCTTCATGGGCACGGGGGGCTACGAGGCCGAGCAGAACATCCTGTTCAACCGCATCAAGGTGCACGGCTATTTCATGGAATACGACAGCGACCGCGCCGGCGGGTTTGAGCCATTGCGTCTCGTCCCCAAGGACCGGCATGTCGTGCTTGGCCTGGTCACGACCAAGACCGGCCGCCTGGAGTCCAAGGACGACCTCAAGCGCCGCATCGACGAGGCCACGAAATATATTTCGCTCGACCAATTGTGCCTGTCGCCGCAATGCGGCTTTGCCTCGACCGAGGAGGGCAATACCTTGGCCGAGGACGAGCAATGGGCCAAGCTGCGGATGATCGTTGAGGTTGCCAAGGAAGTTTGGGGGTAATTTCTTATCCCTCCCCCGCTTGCGGGGGAGGGTGGTCGCCGTAGGCG
>DAIMKK010000056.1:4091-10545 GCA_036721745.1 Pseudolabrys sp.
GGCCAATGCGCTTTCACCCCACCCGTCCGCTCGCTATCGCTCGCGTCCACCCTCCCCGAAGACGGGGAGGGATAAGAGGTCGCCTATGCCGCTGAACGCTGAAAAACTGCTAGCGCTGCAAATCCCCGACGTCGAGCACACGTACGGCCCGAAGGATTGCATGCTCTATGCGCTCGGGCTGGGTCTCGGCCAGGATCCGCTCAATGCCGACGAGCTCGCTTTCGTCTACGAGAAAAATCTAAAAGTGCTGCCAACCTTTGCCGTGATGCAGGGCTATGCGGCCTATTGGCTGCGCCGGCCGGAAATCGGCGTGACCTGGGCGAAGGTCGTGCATGGCGAGCAGGGCCTGGTGCTGCATCAGCCGGTTGCACCGCAAGGGACCGTAATCGGGCGCACCCGTATTCTGGACGTGGTGGACAAAGGCGAAGGCAAGGGCGCGCTAATTTATTCGCAACGCGAGATCAGCGACAAAACGAGCGGCCGCCTGCTCGCAACTTTGAAGCAAACCACGTTCTGCCGCGGCGACGGCGGCTTCGGCGGACCCAAGCGTGAGGCCCCGCCGCCGCACGCGCTACCGCAGCGCGCGCCGAATATCGTGTGCGACCTGCCGACCCGGACGGAAATGGCGCTGATCTACCGCCTGTCCGGCGATACCAATGCGCTGCATGTCGACCCGGAATTCGCCAAGGCCGCCGGCTTCCCGCGCCCGGTCTTGCATGGGCTGGCGACCTTCGGGGTCGCCGGCCACGCGCTGCTCAAGGCGGTATGCGGCTATGATCCGGCCCGGCTGACCGCGATGGCCGGGCGGTTCTCGGCGCCGGTGTTCCCGGGCGAGACCATCCGCACCGAGATGTGGCGCGACACTGACAAGGATTTGGGCGTGGTAAGCTTCCGCGCGCGGGTCAAGGAGCGCGACGTAATCGCGATCGACCATGGCAGCGCCGAGGTGAAAAACTGATGAGTAAACGCAGTGCCGACAAGGACGAATTCGCTGACATCCGCGAGTCGGTGCGCGCGCTGTGTGGCAAGTTTCCGGGCGACTACTGGCGCGCGCTCGACCGCGAGCGCGCTTATCCGACCGATTTCGTCAAGGCGCTGACGCAAGCCGGCTATCTCGCCGCGCTTATTCCTGAAGAGTTCGGCGGCAGCGGGCTCGGAATCAGCGCGGCCGCCGCAATCTTGGAAGAAGTGCACGCTTCCGGCGGCAACGGTGCGGCTTGCCATGCGCAGATGTATACGATGGGCACGATCCTGCGGCACGGCAATGCCGAACAGAAGCAGACTTATCTGCCGAAGATCGCCAGCGGTGAATTGCGCCTGCAGGCCTTCGGCGTCACCGAGCCGACCTCGGGCACCGACACGCTCTCTTTGCGCACCACGGCGCGGCGCGAGGGCAACGATCACTACGTCATCAACGGACAAAAACTATGGACCTCGCGCGCCGAGCATTCCGACCTGATGCTGCTGCTGGCGCGCACCGAGCCCAAGGAAAAGACCAAGAAGCGCACCGACGGGTTGTCGGTGTTCCTGGTCGACATGCGGCTGGCGCAGAGCACCAGCATGACCATCAATCCGATCCGCACCATGATGAACCACGCCACCACGCAGGTGTTCTTCGACGACTTGCGCGTACCGGCGGAAAACCTGATCGGCGAGGAGGGCCAGGGCTTCCGCTACATCCTGGCCGGCATGAATGCCGAGCGCATCTTGATCGCGGCGGAATGCATCGGCGACGCCAAATGGTTCATCGACAAGGCGACCAAGTACGCCCATGAGCGCGTGCTGTTCGGCCGGCCGATCGGCAAGAACCAGGGCGTGCAGTTTCCGATCGCACGCGCCTACGCGCAGATGCGCGCAGCGGAATTGATGGTGCACGAGGCAGCAGCCAAATACGAAGCGGGCGAGGACATTGGCCCTGAGGCTAATATGGCGAAGCTGCTCGCCGCCGACGCATCCTGGTTTGCCGCCGACATGTGCGTGCAGACTTTCGGCGGCTTCGGCTTCGCCGAGGAATACGACGTCGAACGAAAATTCCGCGAAACGCGACTTTACCAGGTGGCGCCGATCTCCACCAACATGATCCTGTCCTACTTGGCCGAGCACGTGCTCGGCCTGCCGCGGTCGTATTGAAATGCCTTTGCCGCTCGCAGGCCTCCTGGTCGTTTCGGTCGAACAGGCCGTGGCGGCGCCGACCTGCAGCTGCAAGCTGGCCGATGCCGGCGCGCGCGTGATCAAGGTGGAACGGCCGGAAGGCGACTTCGCGCGCCGCTACGACGCTCTGGTGCACGGCGAAAGCGCCTATTTCGTCTGGCTCAATCGCGGCAAGCAGTCGCTGGTGCTCGATCTCGGCAAGGACGAAGACAAGGCGCTGCTCGAAGCCATGCTCGGCAAGGCCGACGTATTCGTGCAGAACCTGAAACCCGGCGCCATCGGCAAGCTCGGCTTCGCGGTCGCGCGGCTGCGCAAGGATTATCCGCGCCTGATCTGCTGCTCGATCTCCGGCTACGGCGAGAGCGGACCTTACGCCCAGCGCAAAGCCTACGACATGCTGATCCAGGCGGAATCGGGTCTATCCTCGATCACCGGCGGCCCGGAAGCGCCGGCGCGCGCCGGCGTGTCGGTCTGCGACATCGCCGCCGGCATGAACGCCTATGAGGCGATCCTGGAAGCGCTGTTGGCGCGTGCGCGCACCGGCGAGGGCGCCGCGATTTCGATCTCGATGTTCGACGCCATGGCGGATTGGATGGGCGTGCCGCTGCTCCAGCACGAAGGCGGCGATACGCCAAAGCGCATCGGTCTCGCACACACCTCGATCTCGCCCTACGGCGCTTTCAAGACCAAAGACGGCATCGATGTCCTGATCTCGATTCAGAACGACCGCGAATGGCGCGTGCTGGCGGAACACGTCATGGGCGACAAGGCGCTCGCCGCCGATCCGAATTTCGCCACCAATGTCGAACGCATGAAGCGCCGCACTGAGACCGATGGCCGGGTCGCCGCTGCCTTCGCGACGATGAACGTCGCACCGCTGGTCGAAAAGCTCACGCAATACGATATTGCCTTCGGCGTCATCAACGACCTGAATTTGCTGGTCCGCCATCCGCATCTGCGCCGCGTTACCGTCGGGACGCCGAGCGGCCCGGCCAGCATGCCGGCGCCGGCGGCAATCCATGACGGCGCGCCGCGCCGTTATGGCGCGGTGCCCGCGTTGGGCGAGCACAGCGAAATCATTCGCAAGGAATTCTCGGCGAAATAGCGATCAATCGATGGCGTGCGCGGCATCCATCGGCTCGGTGCCGCGTGACTTCTTCGCCGCGCGGATAATCAGTACCAGCGGGATTGTCGCCAGCGTCAGCACCATCAGCAGCTTGAAGTCGTTCAGGTAGGCGATCATCGCCGCCTGCTGCGTGACGATCTCGTCGAGCATAGCGCGGCCGAGATCGCTGTTGATGTTCAGGTTCGTCGCGACATCCTGCATCTGCAACGCATTGTTGAACGGCGTTACGCCTTCGACAATGCGCGCGTGCATCTCGGTGGTCTTGTCGGTCAGGTTGGCGATCACCAGGGAAATGCCGACCGACGATCCGATATTGCGCACCAAAGTGAGGATTGAGGTGCCGCTGTTGCGCAGATGCCCGGGCAGCGTCAGGAACGCGGCGGTAGTGATCGGCACGAACAACAGGCCCAAGCCGATGCCCTGTACGACGCTGGTGATGACGATGGTCCGTTGCGTAACGTCGAGCGAAAATCCGGTCATGTAATAGAGCGTGCCGCCGGTGAGCAGCAGGCCACAAAGGATCAGATAGCGCGTTTCCACGAGCCGCATCAGCCGCGGCGCCACCATCATGGCCAGCAGCGTGCCGACGCCGCGCGAACCGAGCAGGAAGCCGGCGGTTTGGATCGGGAAACCAAGCAGGTTCTGCATGAACGGCGTCACCAGCGCCATGGTGCCGAACAGCACCACGCCGATTACTACCATGAATACGACGCCGCTGACGAAATTGCGGTCCTTGAACAGCTCGAAGCGCACGAACGGCTCGCGCGTCGTCAGGGAATGCGCGAAGAAATAGTAGAAGCCGACGATCGAAACGATCATCTCGATCCAGATCTCGTCGGCGCCGAACCAGCCGACCTGTTCGCCGCGGTCGAGCAGCAATTGCAGCGAGCCGATGCCGATTGCGAGCGCGAGGAAGCCGAACCAGTCGAAGCGCAGATGTTCGTGCCGGTGGGTCTCCTCCATAAACAGCATCATGCCGATCACGGTCATAACGCCGATCGGCAGGTTGATCAGGAACACCCAGTGCCAGGAATAATTATCGGTCAACCAGGCGCCCAGCGTCGGGCCCATAATTGGCCCGAGCATCACGCCGATGCCCCAAACCGCCATGGCGTGGCCGCGTTCCTCGAGCGAATAGGCGTCGAGTAGCACCGACTGCGACAGCGGCACCAGCGCGGCACCCGCCATGCCCTGCAACAGACGGAACAGCACCATTTGATCGATGTTCTGCGCCAGCGCGCACAAAAACGAGGCGACTGTGAAGCCGGCGACGCACACGATAAACAGCTTCTTGCGGCCGAAGCGGTCGGCGATCCAGCCGATCGGCGCGGTCATGATAGCGGCGGCGACGATATAGGAGGTGAGCACCCAGTTGATCTGGTCGAGCGAGGCGGAGAGCGAGCCCTGCATATAAGGCAGCGCGACGTTGGCGATCGTCGTGTCGAGCGCCTGCATGATAGTAGCCGTCATGGCGCAGACCGTGATCAGCATGCGCCGCAGCGTCGGCGACATCGACGCGAAATGCGTCGCGGTCATTTTGCCGGCGCTTTCGCGGCTGCCGACAGAAACGGCAGCCGGCTGTGGCCGGTGTCGATATCGACGACGACGCTCATGCCGGAACGCAGCAGCTTGGTGTCCTCGTCTTTGTCGAAGGCAATGCGCACGGGTACGCGCTGCACCACCTTGACCCAATTGCCGGTGGCGTTCTGCGGCGGCAGGATCGAGAACTGCGAGCCGGTGCCCGGGCTCACCGCCACCACGGTGCCCTTGAAGATGTGGTCGGGGAAGCTGTCGACGTCGAGCGTCGCCTGCTGGCCGACGCGCAGAAAAGTGATGTCGGTTTCCTTCGGATTGGCGTCGACCCAGGGCGTCCGGTCGTCGATCACGCTTAGGATAGGCGTGCCGGCAGGAACGAAGCGGCCGACCTGGATATTATCCACTTGCGTGGCGATGCCGGAGATCGGCGCACGCACGACGGTGTGGTCGAAATCGCGCTGCGCTTGGTCGAGCGCGGCCTTGGCCTGCGCATAGGGCGGAAACTTTTCGATTGGCAGATTAGGCTCGCCGAGCAGCTGGTTGAGCGTGTCGTCGCGTTGCTGGGCGGTGAACTGTGCCTGCAATTGCGCGGTCACCAGCGTGCCCGCTGACGTATCGACGTCGGCCTGCGAGCCGGCCTGCGTGCTCAACAGCTTGCTCTTGCGGTCGACGTCGCGCTGCTTGAGTTCGACGTTCTTCGCCGCTAGGTCGGCCAGAGTGCTGAGCGATTTGTAATTGCTCGTGAGCTTATTGTAGTCGGTGCGCATCGACGCGAGCTTGGCCTGCGCTTGCTCGAGCGCGAGATGGAATGGGATGGGATCGAGGGTGAACAGTTCGTCGCCGGGCTTGACGTACTGGCCCTCGACAACGGCGACATGGATGATCTTGTCGGAAATATCCGGCGTGATCAGCACCTTCTGCGCGCCGACGTACGCGTTGTCGGTGGTGATGTAGCGGCCGCCCGAGAGATAGAGGGCGAGCCCAATCAGCGCGGCGGCCGCGGGGATCGCGACCAGCAGGATCATGCGCAGGCGCTTGCGGCGCGCGCGGGAGAACCGGCCCGATTTTTTGGCCGCCGGTGCGTCCGCCACCGGCGCGGTCTTGGCCTCCGGAGCGGGAACGATCTTGAGGGGCTTTTCACTCATGACAAATCAACCGTTGACGGTTTCTTGCGGGTGCGCGTTGGCGCTGATGGCGCAGCGCAGATTGTCCTTCACCATGCCGAGTTCGCTAAGCATGCGGTCGACCGACTTGGCGTCGAGACCTTCGAGCACCGACTCCATCATGTCGGCGCCGAGTTCCGACAAGCGGCCGAGCAGAGGCTTGGCGGCGGGCTTCAAGTACAACCGGTTAGCGCGGCGGTCGTTCGGATCGGCGCGGCGCTCGATCAAGCCGTTGTCGGCCAAGCGGTCGAGCAGGCGGGTGAGCGAGATCGGCTGCAGGTCAAGCGCCTCGGCGAGTTCCGATTGTTTGAGGCCTTCGGTACGGTCGATGCGGATCAATACCGCCCACTGCGCTCGCGAGATGCCGAACTGGCGCGCCCGCTGGTCGGCATAGGTTTTCAACATCCTGGCTACGTCCATGATTGTAAAAGCGATTTCTCGTTTGACCGGTTGCGATGTCATGGCCCCTCTCATTTAC
>DAIMKK010000057.1:0-10495 GCA_036721745.1 Pseudolabrys sp.
CCAAGGACGGCGAGACGCTGATGGTGAAATACAAGGACGGCGAGAAGAAGATCGTCGTCACGCCGCAGACGGTGATCGCCGCCGCCGCCCCGGGCAGCAAAGACGAGCTCAAGCCGGGTACGCCGATCATCATCTTCGGTCAGGAAAAGCAGCCGGACGGCACGATCTTGATCAAGAGCATGTATGTGGGCCGCGGCGTGACGCCGGCGATGTAATCGCATGATCGCGCGCATCGCGTTGACTTTCGTCGTTCTCGCCCTCGCTGCTGGCGGGGCCTGGGCGCAGCAGCCGCCGACGGTGCGCGTTTCCGGCACGGTCGAAAGCTTCGACGGCCACGTGCTGGCGGTGAAATCGGAGAAGCTAGGCGAGGTGAAGGTCAATCTGCCCAGCGATCTCTTGGTGATCGCCGTGAGTAAGGGGACGCTCGCCGACGTCAAAGCGGGCGCCTATATCGGTGTCGGCGCCATGCCGCAGGCGGACGGCAGCCAGCGCGCCATTCAGGTGACGGTGATGGCCGAATCGCAGCGCGGGCTGAGCGAGGGCCACCGTCCGTGGGGTGCGCGGCCGAATAGCACGATGACCAACGGCACCATCGATCAGACTGTTGCGAGCGTCGACGGCCCGGTGGTGATGGTTAAGTACAAAGGCGGCGAGAAGAAGATCGTGATCCCGGCCGATGCTGTCATTCGCGCTTACTCGGTCGGCAGCAAGGACGAAATCAAGCCGGGCACGCATATTGCAATCATACGCGCGTTGAAGAAGCCGGACGGCTCGTTGGAAGCTGACCGCATCAATGTCGGGCGCGGCGATATGGTGCCGGAGTAGCGGGTAAGCTTGTCTTAGCCCTGCTTGAGAAGCGCCCGCCCGCGCGGCGTGAGCACGAGGCGCGAGCCCTGCATGCTGCTGCCGTTCTGGAAGCGCACTAGGCCGTCAGAAATAGCGTCTTCCCAAATGGAAAGATGCGGGCAGCTGCGGCGCCAGGCTTCGGCGTCGGCATAGCTGCGCGGGGCCTCCTCCACCCAGGCGAGGAACTGCTGTGTCAGTGCGTGCGCGGCGGTTTGCATGGCGGGCGTTAACTACACCCATTCGGGCGGCAAGAAAAGTCAGGCCGGCCGCTCCACTGTCGTGATATCTATCTTCGACTCCAGCGTCTGGTGCACCGGGCACTTGTCGGCGATCTCCATCAGCCGCTTGCGCTGCTCGGCGTCGAGCGGGCCCTCCAGCGTGATGGCGCGGTCGATGTGATCGACTTTGGTGACCTTGCTGTCGCACGTCTCGCAATCCTTGGCGTGAATCTTTTTTTCATGGCTGAGCCGCACCGAGACGTTCTCCAGCGGGATCTTCTTGAAGTCGGCATAGAGCCGGATGGTCATGGACGTGCAAGCGCCGAGGCCGGCGAGCAGGAAATCATAGGGTCCGGGTCCGGAATCGAGCCCGCCGAGCTTGACCGGCTCGTCGGCGAGCAGATGGTGCGGCCCAGTCAATATCTCCTGCTGGTATTTACCGCCATGCGTCTCGCGCACCAGCACGAGGCCGGCCTCGACCTCGGCTTCGGTCATGGTCTCCGTTCGGTCGAGATAGCGTTCGGCCCACGCCGCGATCACGTTCGCCACATAGACGGCGTCGCTCGCTTTGCTCAGCAGGTGGTCGGCCCCGGTGAGCGAGACGAAGCTCTTGGGATGCTTGGCGCCGATGAAGATGTGCGAGGCATTCTCGATACCGACCAGGTCATCGGTCGGCGAATGGAACACCAGCAGCGCCTTGCGCAGATTGGCGAGACATTCGTTCAGCTTTTTCTCCGTCACGTCATCGAGGAATTCTCTGCTGATGCGGAACGGCCGCCCCGCCAGCGCCACCTCGACCTCGCCCTGTTCGCGGATCTTGTCGACATGCTCCTTGAACAGGCCGACGACATGCGACGGATCGTAAGGCGCCGCGATGGTCACCACCGCGCGGGCGTCGGAAATTCTGTGCGCGGCGGCCAACACCGCGGCGCCGCCGAGGCTGTGGCCGATCAGGATCGCCGGCGCGCCGTACATCTTGCGCAAATGGTCAGCGGCGGCGACCAGGTCGTCCACGTTGGAGGAAAAATGCGTGTTGGCGAATTCACCCTCGCTGCCGCCCAGTCCGGTGAAATCGAAACGCAGCACGGCGATGCCGTGGATCGCCAGCCGCTCGGCGATGCGCTTGGCGGCGAGGTTATCCTTGCCGCAGGTGAAGCAATGCGCGAACAGCGCGAAGGCCATCGGCTTGCCGAGCGGCAGGTCGAGCACCGCCGCCAGCTTCTCGCCCTTGGCATTGGGAAAATCGAAACGCTCGCTGCGCATGGACTAGCCTTTCCAGGTGGGCGCGCGCGGATGCACGACGTCCTTGAAGCTGTCGAAGGTCTTCCAGGCCGGCTCCGGCGTCTCGCAATTCGGCTGCGGGGTGTAGATCGACGGCCCGGTCATCTGCATGTTCGGGATATAGCGCGGACAATTGGGGAAGATGGCGCGGGCTTCGACACGCACGATCAGTTGCGCGCCGACGGTCTCGGCCAGCAACGGATCGGCGTCGCTTACTTTTGCGCTGCCGTTAACGCGCAGGCGTTTCGGCTTGTCGTGCAGCGCAATGAACAGCAGGCCGACATTGGAATTCACCATGATGTTGCCGAGGCTCTTGAACATGCCGTTGCCGTCATAGTCGGGAAACGCCAGCTCGGATGGGCCGGTTACCCGCACGAAACCCGGCATGCCGCCCTTGAACGAGCAATCGGGGCGGCCTTGCGGGTCGGCGGTAGCGAGAAAGAAATAGGCCGCGCTTTCGATGAAGGCCTTGTCGTCCGAGTTGAATGCCGTACGGGTCAGCTTTTCTTCCAGTCGGTCGGAAATACGCCGGCTGTCGAAACGGTCCTGCAGTTGGCGGTTGCCGTCGTGATACATGATGCTCATCGCAGTTCCTCGCGTGTCACCCGGTTGAATGACGCCGGCATGTCGTTTTGGGGCATGTGCTGGGAACTTTGGCACGGCTGGCAAGATTCTGGCGTAAAATTTGCTTGAATAGTGGCGTTACATATTGCGAACGCAGCACAAGGAGTTAGCCATGACACGGGACGGTCTCACGGAGAAGCTTCTCGATCTCAAGCGCGAGAAGGGCTGGACGTGGAAATATATCTGCGGAGAGATCGGCGGCATGTCGCCGGTTATGATCACGGGAGCAATCCTGGGGCAGCATAAGCTCACCAAGCCGCAGGCGGCCAACGCGGCGAAATTGTTCGGTCTCAGCAAGAGCGAGCAGGCAATGCTCAACGAGGTGCCGATGCGCGGCACCGGCACAGCCATGCCGCCGACCGATCCGCTAATCTATCGTTTCTACGAATTGGTCCTGGTCAACGGGCCGGCCTGGAAGGCGCTGATCGAGGAGGAATTCGGCGACGGTATCATGTCGGCGATCGACTTCGACATGGACATCACGCGTAAGGCCGATCCCAAGGGCGACCGCGTCAGCGTCGGCATGACCGGAAAATTCCTGCCGTTCAAATATTACGGCGCCACCGGCAACGCGCTGGCCTATGGGTTGAAGGAGGAGTGAGGGTTCTGTCCCTTTCCCCGCAAGAGCGGGGCGAGGCAAGCGCGCGCGCCGCTCAGCCCTTCTTCTTCCCCGCCGGCTTCTTCTTCGTCCCACCGCCAACCAGCACGTGGCGGCCGATATCGGCAATCGTATTGGTGCCCGTGAGCGCCATGGTGACGCTGAGTTCCTTCTGCAGGATGTCGATCGCCTTGGCGACCCCGGCCTGCCCGCCGGCGCCAAGCCCGTAGATATAGGCGCGGCCGATCATGCAGGCGCGCGCGCCCAGCGCCAGCGCGCGCATGACGTCGGCGCCGGTGCGGATGCCGCCGTCGAACAGCACCTCGGTGTCGGAGCCGACAGCGTCGGCGATCGCCGGCAGCGCCGAGATCGAGGACGGCGCGCCGTCGAGCTGGCGGCCGCCGTGGTTCGACACCACGATGGCGTCGGCGCCGAGCTTGACCGCGGTCTTGGCGTCATCGGCGTCGAGGATGCCTTTCAGGATCAGCTTGCCCGGCCAGATCTTCTTGATCCATTCCACGTCCTTCCAGGAGAGCGCCGGGTCGAACTGCTCGCCGACCCACTTGGCGAGCTGGTTGACTTTCTCCATGCCCTGCACGTGGCCGGCGAGATTGCCGAAGGTCTTGCGCTTGCCATTGAGAATGCTCCAGGCCCAGGCCGGCTTGGTCGCCACATCGATGATGTTCTTGAGGCGGATTTCCGGCGGTACGGTCATGCCGTTCTTGATGTCGCGGTGGCGCTGACCGAGCACCTGCAAATCCACGGTGAGCACCAGCGCGCTGCACTTCGCCGCCGACGCGCGCGCCAGGACGTCCTTCGAGAATCCGCGGTCCTTGATGACGTAGAGCTGGAACCAGAACGGTTTGCCGGTCGCCTCCGCCACGTCTTCGATCGAGCAGATCGACATCGTAGAGAGCGTGAACGGAATGCCGGCCTCGTTGGCGGCCTGCGCCGACAGGATTTCGCCGTTGCCGTGCTGCATGCCGCACAATCCGATCGGAGCCAGCACGAACGGCGCGGCTACCTTCTGTCCGACAATGGTGGTGGCGAGGCTGCGTGAGGAAACGTCGACAAGGATGCGCTGGCGCAGCTTGATCCCCTCCAGGTCGGTGCGGTTGGCGCGTAGCGTTTCCTCTTGGTAGGAGCCGCTGTCGGCGTAATCGAAAAAGGCGCGCGGTACTCGCCGGCGGGCGAGTTGGCGCAGGTCGTCGATACAGGTGATGTGTTTCATGGGGTGCCCGGAACTTTCGCCAATTAAACAATCGGGTAGCACGGCGGCGGGGACGGCGAAACGGGCGGTTCGGGCGGTATTTCCGTGCATAATCGGCAGGGGCAAATGTTAATGGCCCGCAGTAACGATTATTCATAATTTTTGAAGCAAATTCACGGCGTTGGCTCTATTATGGGGACTCGCGGGACAGGCACCGCCGACCGCTAAAAACAGCCACTGCGGGGCGCAGGGCCGTCAGTAAGCGTCAGGGGCAGTTCATGGTTCGTCGTTATTTTGGCACCGACGGCATTCGCGGCCGGGCCAACCGGGTCATTACCCCCGAACTGGCGCTCAAGGTCGGTCAAGCCGCCGGGCTGGTGTTCAAGAACGGCGACCACCGCCATCGTGTCTTGATCGGCAAAGATACCCGCCTCTCCGGCTACATGATCGAGACCGCGCTGGTTGCCGGCTTCACCTCGGTCGGCATGGACGTGCTGCTGACCGGTCCGATCCCGACTCCGGCGGTCGGCATGCTGGCGCGCTCGATGCGTGCCGATCTCGGCGTCATGATCTCGGCTTCGCATAACCCCTATGCCGACAACGGCATCAAGCTGTTCGGGCCTGATGGCTACAAGCTCAGCGATCAGGTCGAAAGCGAGATCGAAGCGTTGATCGATTCCGATCTGGGCAAGCGTCTGGCCAAGAGCGACGATCTCGGCCGCGCCAAACGCATCGACGGCGTGCAGGACCGCTATATTGAATTCGCCAAGCTCACGCTGCCGCGCGCGATCGACTTGTCCGGCCTGCGCGTAGTGATCGATTGCGCCAATGGCGCCGCCTACAAGGTGGCGCCCGGCGCGCTGTGGGAATTGGGCGCCGACGTGATCTCGATCGGCGTCGAACCCGACGGCATGAACATCAACAAGGACTGCGGGTCCACCGACCTCGCCGCGATCAGCCACAAAGTGCGCGAGATGCGCGCCGATATCGGCATCGCGCTCGACGGCGACGCCGACCGCGTCATGATCGTGGACGAGCGCGGCCATGTGGTGGACGGCGACCAGTTGCTCGCGGTCATAGCCGAAAGCTGGAAGGAAGACGGCCGGCTGCAGCGCCCGGGCGTGGTCGCTACCGTGATGTCCAACCTCGGGCTCGAGCGCCATCTCGGCGGTCTCGGCATCGAACTGGTGCGCACGCCAGTCGGCGACCGCTACGTGCTCGAGCATATGCGCGCGCACGGCTTCAATGTCGGCGGCGAGCCCTCCGGCCACATTATCCTCTCGGACTACACCACCACCGGCGACGGCTTCATCGCGGCCTTGCAGGTGCTCGCCGTGATCAAGCGCAGCAACAAGCCGGTGTCGGAGCTTTGCCACCGCTTCGAGCCGCTGCCGCAGGTCCTCAAGAACGTGCGTTACAAGAACGGCAAGCCGCTGGAAAACGCCGCCGTGCGCTCCGCCATCGCCAGCGCCGAAAAGAAGCTCGGCCGCGGCGGCCGCCTGATCGTGCGTCCGTCCGGCACCGAACCGGTAATCCGGGTCATGGGCGAAGGCGACGACAAGGTGCTGGTCGAGGCGGTGGTCGACGACGTGGTCGAGGCGCTGACTGAGGTCGCGGCCTGACCGCGCCACTATTGCTCTGAGCAGAAAAAACGCCGCACCCGGCAGGCCGGCATTGCATGCGGACGCCGCCTGGCCGAGGATGCTACCCTGGAGCGCTAAACCGGGGTGTGTGTATCGATGCGGGTACCGTGCATTCTGCCGCAGACTGGCCTCACCAAAGCTCTTGTCCTGACCGCCGTCGCCGCCATGCTGGCCGGCACGCCGCGCCCGGCGGCGGCCGAGGATTGGCCGACGCGGCCGCTGACGCTGATCATCGCTTTCGCGCCCGGCTCGAGCATCGATTTCATCGGGCGTGCCGTCGCCGCCGATGTATCGGAGGCCATCGGCCAGCCGATCGTGATCGAGACTAAGCAAGGCGGCGGCGGTGTGGTTGCCACGCTCTCGGTCGCCAAAGAACGGCCGGATGGCTACACCCTGCTGCTGAACGGGGTTGGCCCTGCCGCGCTACGGCCGCTGATCGACAAATCGGTCGGCTACGACACCTATACCGATTTCACGCCAATCAGCCTGCTCGGCGAGGTGCCGAACGTGCTGGTTGCCAATCCCAAACTCGAGCTCAAAACGGTCAAAGATCTGCTCGCCTATGCCAGGTCGAAAGGCGGCAAGATCAGCATCGGCCATTCCGGCCCCGGCACCATGGGGCATCTGGCAACCGTGCTGTTTGCCTCCGACGCCAAACTCGACGCCAGTTCCGTCTCCTACCGCGGCACCGCGCCGATGATGATCGATCTGCTCGGCGGGACGATCGATGCCGGGTTCCCGGCCTATAATCCTGCCACGAAACAAGCGACCGTACTGGCGGTGACAAGCGCGGATCGCGTGGAATTCCTGCCCGATGTGCCGACCATGACGGAAAGCGGTTTCGACCTGGTCGGCTCGACCTGGGTTTCGATCTTCGGGCCCGCCCACATGCCGCCCGAGATCGTCACCAAGCTCAATCACGCGATCGATGCCTTCCTGCAAAAGCCGGAAACAAAACGCCGCTTCAGCGAGGCGGGGGTCCACGTGCTCGGCGGTCCGCCCGCACGGTTGACCGAACGGGTGAAGCAGGACCGCGCACGCTGGTCGAAAATCATCGCGGGCTTGAATTTGACCGGTGCTAGGTAGCACGCGCGCTGCCGGCTCGCGTATTCAGCGCGTGCGCTCCGGCGCGCAGATAGTTGATATAGGTCTTCACCACCGGCGCGCTTTCATTCTTACGGTAGACGACGGAGTGCTCGGCTGTTCGCGTCACGCCGACGATGTCGCGAAAGATCACGCCCGGCATGGCGATGCGGGCAAGCGATTCCGACAGCACGCAAATCCCGGCTCCCGCGCCCACCAGTGCCAGCGCCGTGAATACGTCGTTGGTCCGTTCCACGATCCGCAGCATCACACCGGACGGGGCGATCGAGGCGATGTTGCTCCAGAAGCCCAGTTCCATTTCCAGCGGCGCTGCCACGAAGGCTTCGTCAACCAGCATGGCCGGGGTGACGTGATTGCGCGCGGCAAGCGCGTGCGCCTCCGGCAGCGCCAGGCAAAATCGCTGCCGGTCGTCGGTGAAGCCGGCCAGTCCGGTTGGGAATCGATGCGGCGTACGTGCGAAACCGATGTCGAGTGAGCCGTCGACAAGCGCTTTGAACTGCGAGACGGTTTGCATCCGCGCCATTTGAAATGAAACATCGGGATGTTCTTTTCGAAAGCTGGCCAGCATTGACGATATCAGGCCGCCGCAACCGGCCGAGAGCACGTATCCGACGGAAATCGAGCCGGCATCGCCGCGTCCGGCCTGACGCCCGACTTGCTCGGCATGAGCGGCCTGCTTGAGCGTGTCCTGTGCTTCGACCAGAAAGCGGCGGCCGGAATGGGTGAGGGCGACCGCGCTCTTGGTCCTGCGGTTGAACAGCTTGGTGCCGAGCAGTGTCTCCAGTGCGCGGATCTGGTGGCTCAGCGTCGGGGCCGCGATATTGAGGCGCGCGGCGGCGCGGCCGAAATGCAACTCCTCGGCAACGGTCGTGAAATATCGCAGATGGCGAAGCTCCATCGGATCATTATGAGATGAAAGCTCACAAAATGCGATAACGCCGTTAATGACATTTCGGTAGGCGCGGACAATTCTCAATTTAGGGTTGTCGCGCCGGTTGTTTCGTTTGGCGCGTAACTATTTGTTTTAACAAACGAAACTATGTCCCACGAAGCGTAGAGCCATGAACAAGCACCCGCGCAAGCCCGGCTACAACGTCCTGCAAATGCCCACCAAGGCTTTCGAGGCCCGCATCCCGGCGCGCGACTTCGCGGGCAATGCGGCGGCGCCTACGGCGCTTGCCGACGCCGGCAGCCCGGACGATCCACGCATGCGGGAAGCCATGCGGCTGGTCGAGTCGTTCCTCGCCATCGAAGACGCGGCGGCGCGCACCGCGCTGATCGCGCTGGCCGAGCGTCTGGTCACCCACGACTGGTTGCGCAGGGTGCAGCAGCGCTGAGCGGCAGCCGAAGAAAACGTCGATAGCACAATAGTTTATAGCGCTTTTAAAAGAACAATTCTGTTTTGACTTGGCGCAAAGAAGTCGCTAGCGAACGTGCCATCCTGCGAGCCATTCGCAACTTGCCAGGTCTTCGATGATCGTCTGTTCCTGCAACGTGCTGAGCGACCATGAAGTGCGTCATGCGGTGAATACCGCTACGCCGCGCACCGCCAGCGAGGTTTACGGCTGCCTCGGCTGCAGCGCCCAATGCGGCCGCTGCGCGAGCACCATCTACAAGATCATGAATGAAGCGCTGACCGGCGCCGGCTGTCCGGCCGGTTGCGGTTGCGCTGCGCATCGCCCGCCGCGCGACTGAATTAATGCGCTGCATTTCCGATTTGTCGTGACTATTGACCGTTTCGGCGGGTGGTTGGCATTGTCGTACGCGCAGCAGTGCAACCAACGATAAGGATTCGCGCCATGAAGGGCGATGCCAAGGTTATCGACTATCTCAACAAGGCGCTGCGCCACGAACTAACGGCGGTGAATCAATATTGGCTGCATTACCGGCTGCTCGACAATTGGGGCTACAAGGATCTCGCCAAGCAGTGGCGCAAGGAATCGATCGAAGAGATGGAGCACGCCGACAAGTTGGTCGAGCGCGTTATTTTCCTCGACGGCTTCCCCAATATGCAGGTGCTCGATCCATTGCATATAGGGCAGAACGTGAAAGAGGTTCTGGACTGCGACCTGGCGGCCGAAATGTCGGCGCGCGCGCTCTACCAGGAAGCCGCCACTTATTGCCATTCGGTCAAGGATTACGTCACCCGTGACCTGTTCGAGAAGCTGATGTCGGACGAGGAGCACCACATCGATTTCCTCGAGACCCAGCTCGACCTCGTGGCCAAGCTCGGCCTCGAACTTTACGCCCAACATCATATCGGCGAGATGGGCGAGGGCGACAAGAACTGAGCGTGCCGCCAAGATTGAGTTTCATTTCGCCGTAATCCTGAACACATCGTTAAGCACGCGCGCGTCGTCCGCGTGTGCGCTCCGCGATGATTAAAAATCGTCGTTAAAAAACACGGTTAAGTCCCACTTAACGATTTGCTGGCAAGGTCCCTCAACATCGCGCTCGGGGTGAGTGCGAATTCGACGAGGGACGATCATGGTACGGCGTTTTGCAATTCCAACACTGGCGGCGCTGGCCGCTCTCACGGCGTCACCCGCGGCGCGCGCCGCTGATTTTTCGCCGCCCCCGCCGATGGTGGTTCAGCCCTCGGGCGGCTGGTACCTGCGCGGTCAGATCGGCGTCGGCATCAACGCCAAGCCGAGCATCGAATACCAGCGCAATCCGCTCAACTCGAACAATTTCGCGTTCGAGCAGAATTCCATCTCCGATTCGACGTTCATCGGCGGCGGCGTCGGCTACGAGTGGAACAGCTGGCTGCGCTTCGATGCCACGGCCGAATATCGTTCCAAGGCACAGGTCAACGCCTTTGGCAGTTTCACGTTCGGCGGCGGCACGTTCGGTGACGCCTACCAGGGTTACATCAAATCGTCGGTTTTCCTGCTCAATGCTTACGTCGATCTCGGCACCTGGGAATGCTTCTCGCCCTTCGTCGGCGTCGGTGTCGGCGGCGCGTACAACA
>DAIMKK010000058.1:0-4216 GCA_036721745.1 Pseudolabrys sp.
CGGACAAGGCGGCGTGCTCGGTACTGATCTGGTGGCGAAGGCGGCGCCCGACGGTAACACGATCGGCATCGTCAGCGCCGGCGCGCTCGCGATCAGTCCCAGCATGGAGAAGGTCGCTTACGATACGCTCAAGGATCTGCAGCCCATCACGCTGGTCGCGAAAGTGCCGGAAATGCTGGTGGTGGCGACCAGTGTTCCGGCCAAGAACATGCAGGAGCTGGTGGCGCTTGCGAAGAAGGAGCCCGGCAAGCTCAACTTCGCTTCCTCCGGGCCCGGCAGCATGCCGCATCTCGCCGGCGAATTGTTCAAACTCACCGCCAAGATCCAGATGACGCACGTGCCCTACAAGGGTGCGGCGCCGGCGGTCAACGATCTACTCGGCCAGCAGGTGCAGATGGTCTTCCTCGACCTGCCGATCTTGCTGCCGCAGATCAAGGCCGGCAAGCTGCGGCCGATCGCGGTCGGCGCGCCGCAACGCGTGCCGAGCGCGCCGGACGTGCCGACCACCGCCGAAGTCGGCATGCCGAATCTCTTGACGGAGAACTGGTATGGCATGGTCGCGCCGGCGCACACGCCGCCGCAGGTGGTCGCGGTGTTGAACAAGGCGGCGGTCGAAGCCATGAAGGACGCCGAAGTGATCTCCAAGCTTTCGAGCCAGGGCGCGATCTTGGTCGGCGATACGCCGGAGCAATTCCGGTCTTATATCGATAGCGAAACCAAGAAATGGGCGATGGTGATCAAGGACGCCGGCGTCCCGGTTACAAAATAGCGCGGCCGATATCTTGTCCAGCATTCCCGAAAAATTCGTGCTGCGCTCGACGCTGACCTCGCCGTTCGGCCGCAAGGTACGCATGGTGATCGAGGTGCTGGGCTTGGGTGACCGCGTGAGCCTCGTTCCCGCCGACCCGCTCGACGAAAGCGATACGCTGCGGCAGCAAAACCCGCTTGGCAAAATGCCTTGCTTGCTCCTGAGCGACGGCACGTCGATTTACGACAGCGGCGTGATCATCGACTATTTGCAGGAGCTCAAAGGCACCGACAAATTGATCCCGCCGCGCGGCCTGGCGCGCTTCAAGGCGCTCACTTTGGCGCGGCTCGCCGACGGCATCTTGGACGCCTCGATTTTGGTCATTTACGACAGCCGCTTCCGTCCCGGCGAGCCGCCGTCCGAGCGCTGGCTCGCGCATCAGCGCGGCAAGATCAACCGCGGGCTCGCCGCCTTTCAATCCGCGCTGCCCGACCCGCGCAAAACCGACATCGTGTCCATTGGATTGTCCTGCGCGCTCGGCTATCTCGACTGGCGCAAGCAGGTCGATTGGCGTCCGATCTACCCTGGTCTGGTCGAATGGCTGGCACAATTTGCCGCGCATGAGCCGGCTTTCGAGCGCTCCCGCTCGCCCGCTTCGTGAAGGATCATCCATGACACAGACCGCCGATACGCCTGCCGTTCCGCCGACCTGGACGACGACGCCGAGCAAGCCGAAACTCAAGCTGCCGCCGGGCGCCTGCGACGCCCATGTGCACGTGTTCGGGCCGCGCGCGCGCTTTCCCTTCGGCGGCAGCTACGTGCCGTCCGATGCGCCTAAGGAGACGCTGTTCGCGCGCCACAAGTTCCTCGGCATCGAGCGCTGCGTGATCGTGCATAGCGCCGCGCACGGTTTCGACCTTGCCGCCACCGCCGACGCGCTGGCCGCCAAAGGCGGCGCTTATCTTGGTGTGGCACTGATGCCGGTCACGGTTTCCGACGCCGAGCTCAAGCGGCGCGACGCCGAAGGATTCCGCGGCGTGCGATTCCATTACATGGACCACCTCGGCAAAGGCGCGCCGATCGACGAGGTGATCACGTTCGCCAAGCGGCTCGCCGACATCGGCTGGCATATACAGATCCACATGGCGGCCGAGCGCATCGGCGAATTGGCGCCGGCGCTTAAGCGTTCGCCGGTGCCGGTGGTGATCGACCACATGGGCCGGCTCGATGCCTCGCACGGGCTCGATCAGGAGCCGTTCCGCAATTTGCTGTCGCTGATGCAAGACCGCAAAGTGTGGGTGAAGCTGAGCGGCGCCGACCGCGCCACGCGGCAAGGCCCGCCTTACGCCGACGTGGTGCCGCTCGCGCGCAAGCTGCTCGAGGAATTCGGCGACCGCTGCGTCTGGGGCACCGATTTTCCGCATCCCAATCACAATCACATACCCGACGACGGCGCGCTGGTCGACTTGCTGGCGCAGATCGCGCCCAAGCAGGCTGAGCTGCAGGCGCTGCTGGTCGACAACCCGCAGCGCTACTACCGCTTCGGCAAGCTCGGCCCGGCCAAGGAGGCAAAACCATGAGCGGACGTTTGCAAGGACGCATCGCCATCATCACCGGCGCCGGCTGCATCGGTCCCGGCTGGGGCAACGGGCGCGCCACCGCGGTGCGCTTTGCCGAAGAAGGCGCCAAGATTTTCGCGGTCGACCGCAACCTCGAGAGCGTGGCCGAGACCGTCGACAAGGTGAAGGCGGTCGGCGGCGAGATCGTCACCCAGCAATGCGACGTCACCGACAACGCGTCGGTTGCGGCCATGGTGGCCGCATGCGTCAAACGTTTCGGCCGCATCGACGTGCTGGTGAATAATGTCGGAGGCTCGGCCCATGGCGGGCCGGTGGAGATGGCGGAAGAAGTCTGGGATTCGCAGATGGATTCCAATTTGAAAAGCGTGTTCCTCACCTGCAAACACGTGCTGCCGGTGATGGAGAAACAAAAGAGCGGCGCGATCGTCAATCTGGGATCGACCTCGGGCATCCGCTTTACCGGCGCCTTCCAGGTCGGGTATGCCGCCTCCAAGGCGGGCGTCATCCAGCTTTCGCGTGCGATCGCCGTGCAATTTGCGCCCAAGGGCATCCGCGTGAACACCGTGGTGCCCGGACAGTTGCACACGCCGATGGTGGAAGCGCGGCTCGCCAAGCAGCGCGCCGGCGGCGACGTGGCGGCCTTGCTGGCGCAGCGGCTGGAACGCATTCCGGCCGGTTTCATGGGCGATGGCCGCGACACCGCCAATGCGGCGCTGTTTCTCGCCTCCGACGAAGCGCGCTTCGTCACCGGCACGGAGATCGTGGTCGACGGCGGGATGTCGGTACGCTGCGATTAAAGTCGGCAGTTTCAGCCGAAACTGCGGCGCCGGCGTCTCGTCTTCGCTTTTGCCAGCGGGCGCGCGGTTAGCCCGTCCGGGAATTGGGCCATTGTCAAAATGGCGCCGATGAGGGCAGCAAGCAGGACAAGTTTTTCCATGGCGCACTCCACCGATCGCTTTCGCAACTCGGCTTGGCTAGCGCAGAACGTCGAGCGCGGTCGCCGCTAGGACAATCGATCCCATGCCGGCGAGCATGATCATCGCCGAGGCGCGGCCGACGACTTCGCAGTAGTGGTTGAATCCAGATCTGAGCAGCATGAATCGACGCTAGGCCGCCCGGCGTTAAGGCCGGTGTGAAGCAGATCACACAGTGGAAAAGTTTCGCGCGCTTGCCTGGCCAGCTTGGCTACGTGCTCTTTAGCGGTTCAGCCACCGCTTGGCGAAGCCGAGCAGACCCTGCGGCAGGAAGATGATCATGGCGATGAAAATGACGCCGAGCGGGATCAAATACGGGAACTGGTCGCCGAAGATGCGCGACATCAGTTCGCGCAGCAGCTGGAAGAAGCCGGCGCCGACGATCGGCCCGACCAAAGTGCCGATGCCGCCCATGACGTTGAAGATCACGGTATCGCCCGAGGTGATGAAATAGACGAAATCGGGCGCGGCAAATTCGTTCTGCACCGCGTAGAGCACGCCGGCGAGGCCCGCGAACAGGCCGGACAGCATCACCGACACGATCTTATAGCGCTCGACCGGATAGCCGATGGCGCGGGTGCGGCTTTCGTTCTCGCGGATCGATTGCAGCACCATGCCGAACGGCGATTGCGTGACGCGGCGCAGGATCAGATAGGACGCCGTCACCACCGCCAGCACGAACCAGTGCATGATCGTCGAGGTAAAGCGCACGTCGTAGAGGAACGGGATCGTGAAATGCGGGCGCGTGAAGATCAAACCGTTCTCGCCGCCGGTGACCTTGGTCCAGGTGAAGATGATGACATAGAAGATCTGGCTGAAGATCAGCGTGGTGATGGCGAAATAAATATCGCGCAGCCGGGTCGAGAAATAGGCGACGAACAGCGCCGCGGCGGCAGCGCCGGCCAGCCCGAAGC
>DAIMKK010000058.1:4226-10442 GCA_036721745.1 Pseudolabrys sp.
GCGGGCTCACCAGCAACAGCGCGGCCGCCGCGCCATACATGCCGAGCCCGAAGAAAGCCGAATGGCCGAACGAGATCATGCCGGTGTAGCCGATCAAGAGATCGGACGACATCGCCAGCAGGCCCCAGATCAGAATCTCGGTCAGGAAGCGGCGCCAGAATTCCGGCAGCACCAGCGGCGCGGCGATCAGCACCGCCATGACGACGCAAAATACAATCCAATACGTTTTGTTCGAATGTTTGGTCATTTTGGCGTCGGGACGAACAAGCCGGTCGGCCGGAACAACAGCGTGAGGATCAGCACCACGAACGAGACGATCACCGCCTGCGACGGGTCCACCCAAATCGCCGCGTAGGCTTCCAACAGGCTGATGAAGATGGCCGCCGCGATCGAGCCGCCGAGATTGCCCATGCCGCCGACCACCACGACGATAAAGGCTTTGAGCACCCAATCGAGCCCCATGGTGTGGCTGACGCCGGCCAGCGGGGCGAACAGCACCCCACTCGCCGCCGCCATCGCGGCGCCGATGGCGAACACCCCGGTATAGACCCAAGGCACCGGTATACCCATGGCTTGCGCCATCACGCGGTCTTGCGTGGTGGCCCTGATCCAGACCCCGTATTTGCCGAATTTGAGAAACAGATAGAAGCCGCCGATGATGAAGGCGGAGAGCAGCGCGATCAGCAGCCGGTACCAGGGATATTCGAGATAGAACAAATTGAAATGGGCGGTGATCGGCTCGTTGATCTTGCGCGCCACCGGGCCGAACTGCCAGAGCACGTAGTTCTGCAAGATCAGCGAAAGGCCGAAGGTGGCGAGGATCGTGTTCAGCGGATCGCGGCCGATCAGCGGCCGCAATGTCACGATCTGCATGGCGGCGCCGAGGATCGCCACCACCAGGCTGGCCAAGACCAGCGCGAGCCAGAAACTGCCCGTCGCCGTCAGCACCAGGACGCCGATATAGGCGCCCAGCATGAACAATTCGCCGTGCGCGAAATTGACCACGTCCATGATGCCGAAAATCAGCGTCAGACCCGAGGCGACCAGCGCTAGGATCATGCCCGTAACGATGCCGTTCATCGTCTGGATCACCAGCAGATCGTAGGGAAAAGTTTGAAAAAAATGGACCACGGCGTCCATCGCTAGACTCCCAGATACTGCTTGATGACCGGATCGTTCACGCTGATCTCGGACGCCGCGCAATGATGGCGCACGCTGCCCTTCTCCATGATGTAGACGCGCTGGCTGGCGGCCAGCGTCAGCGGCACATTCTGCTCGACCAGCAGGATCGCCACGCCCTCGTTGTGCAGCACCTCGATGATCTGCCGGATCTGCGACACCATCCTGGGCATAAGCCCCTCGGTTGGCTCGTCGAGCAGGATGATCTTGGGCTCCAGCATCATGGCGCGCGAGATCGCCAGCATCTGCTGCTCGCCGCCCGACAGCGTGCCGCCGGCCTGATTACGGCGCTCGCCCAGCACCGGAAAGAACGTGAACACCTTGTCGAGCAGCGCCCCTTTCTTCTCTTCCGTCACGCCGTGGCGGTCGAGCCCGGTCCGCAGGTTCTCCATCACGGTGAGCAGGCGGAAGATGCGGCGATCCTCCGGCACGTATCCGATACCGAGGCGGGCGAGCTTATGCGCCGGCATTCCGGTGATGGCATGGCCGTCGAGCAGCACTTTGCCGCCGCTCGGCTGCACCAGGCCCATGATGGTCTTCAGTGTCGTGCTTTTGCCGACGCCGTTGCGGCCGAGCAGACCGACCACCTCGCCGGGGGCGACCTCGAGCGAGACGCCGTGCAGGATATGGCTCTTGCCGTAATAAGTGTGCACGTCCGCGACCTGGACGAGCGGCTGCGTACTGATGGCGGCCAAGGCGCTCATGTCTTGAGGTAGACCTCCTGCACCTTGGGGTTTTGCTGGATTTCTTCCGGCGTGCCCTCGGCAAGAATGGTGCCGTAGTGCAGCACGGTGATGCGGTCGGCGAGCTCCATCACCACGTCCATATCGTGCTCGACGATCAGAATGGTCAGCTTGTCGGCGATGCGCCGCACCAGCTCCATGGTGTCGTGGGTCTCGGCCGCGCTCATGCCCGCGGTCGGCTCGTCGAGACACAGCAAGGTCGGCTCGGTGGCGAGCGCGATGCCGATCTCGAGATTGCGCTGCTCGCCGTGCGACAGCTTGGCCGCGAGTTCGTCCGCCTTGCCGAGCAGGTTGACGGAAGCAAGCGCCTTTTCCGCTTTCTCATTGATGTCGGGAAATGCGTCGTGGTGCGAAACCATGTTCCAGGCATGGTGGCGCGACTGCGAGGCGATACGCACGTTTTCGAACGCGGTGGCATTGGGCAGGATATTGGTGATCTGGTAGGAGCGCGCGATGCCCTTCTGCGAGATCATGTTGGACGGCAAGCCGGTGATGTCGTCGCCGTCGAATAAAATACGGCCGCTGGTCGGCCGCAGCACGCCGGTCAGGCAGTTGAAAAAGGTGCTCTTGCCCGCGCCGTTCGGCCCGATAATGGCGCGCACCTCGTCGCGCCGAATCTCGAAATTGATCTGGGACAGCGCCGCTAGGCCGCCGAAACGGACGGTCAACAGTTCGGTCTTCAGGATCGGAGCCGACGCGGCTCCCCGGTTGCTCACCGGGGAGCTTAGGTCGGGTACGCGTTGCTCCTGCACTTAGGTCGAAGCGAAGTGGCAGGCCGGTGGGACGATGGTTTTTTCTCCCGCGACCGTCTCTAGCAGGTGGTGCTTGCCGCCTTTGATGTCGAAGATGAACTGGCGGATGAACGCCTGATGATCTTCCTTGCGGATGACGCCGCCGCCTTGCGGGAAGTCGTCGCCCGCCGGCATCACCAGACCTTCCAGCGCCTCGATCAGCTTCATGGTGTCCGCCCGGCCCTGGAACTTCGACTTCTCCATGCCGAGCTTGAGCGCGTTGATCGACTCGTAGTTCGATTGCACGTAACGGTCGGGCAGCGGGCCGGACGGATCGACCTTGGCCAGACGCTTCTTGGCTTCGTCGAAGAACTTATGAAGCGCCGGCGTATCGAGCGGGCCCTCGAATATCGGAAGGTAGCGGTTGATGCCGACGAAGCCCTCGATCTTATTGCCGAGCGCGGGAAGATTGGTGGATTCGGCAATGGCGCCGTCACCGGCCCATTTGTACTTCTTCGTCAGACCGAGGTCGTAGGCTTGGTTGCCGATGGTGATGCCGTCCTTGCCGAAGAAGATACCGAACAGCCCGTCGAATTCGCCGGTAATCTTCGACAAAAACGGCGTCATGTCGGCGGTGCCGAGCGGAATGCCGGTGGTGCCGACCACCACGCCGCCCAGCTTCTTGATCTCGGCGGCATAGGCGTCGCGCGTCGATTGGCCCCACGAATAGTCGGCATAGGCGATGTGCCACTTCTTGCCCATCTTGTTGACGAGATAGGGCGCGATCGCCACCGCCTGCGCCGGCGCAAATTCGTAAGTCCGGAAGCTGTAGCGGTTGCACTTGGTCGTGGTCAGCGTGGTGTCGAGGCACACGCTGATCATGTTGACCACCTTGTTTTCCTCGAACACCGGCATGCAAGCGAGGCAGATGTTGGAGAGGAAGCCGCCGACATGCACGTCGACATTGTCTTCGACCAACAGCTTCTGGGTCTTGCGGCGCCCGACGTCGGGCTTGGACTCGTCGTCCACGATGATCGCTTCGAGCGGCCGGCCGTTGACGCCGCCCGACGCGTTGACGCGGTCGACCGCCATCATCAGGCCGACCACCGCGGTCTTGCCGCCGAGCGCAGCCACGCCCGAGAGCGGCTGCTCCGAACCGATCTTATAGGGCGCGGCGGCGCCGAAGGCCGCGCGCCAGGGCGCCGGCACCAGCATCATCGCGCCGATCGCGCCGCCACCCCAGCCGACGAGCGCGCGTCGGGTGAGCTTGCCGCGGTACCAGAAGTCTTGCGCCCAGGCCTCGTCTTTCCACTTTTCAGTCATCTCGAATTCCTCTCTCTAGAGTTCGTTTGATCGAAACGAAAAACACGCGCCCGCGCTGTCGCGCGAGCGTCGAAGCGACGTCAAGAAGCGATGGATTGAATGGAGGACGCGGCCGCCCGCTCTGTCCGCGCGGGCGTGGCGCCTGGCGACAGACGAGATAGCGAGCCCAATCACCGCACGCCCCACCGTGACGGCACGAGGCAACATTGCCCGTTCCTCCCCTGCCGGCCCTTGACGGGCTCTTTGTGCAATTAGTGCCTAAGCAAACGCGATCCTGGCGCAAGTTTCAACCGCTATTTCGATAGGAATACATGGGCCTTCACATGGTCAAAACTGTGCCCGCCGATTGTGCAGCCGCCCTCGAACCGCGCCGCGGCCGATGCTAGACTTGGCGGCGCGGATCGTTCGTTTCTTAAACTGGACTAAAGTCTGATGACCGTCTCCCCCATGCGTCGCGACAATACGTCGCCGTCCGACAGCGGGCTTGCAGCGCGGCTGGCGATCCGCGCCGACAAGCATCGCGGGCCGACCGCGGGCCTGGCGCCGGGATTTGTGCAGGGCAACCTTGCCATCTTGCCGCAGCGGCTGGCCGCCGACTTCCTGCGCTTCTGCCAGCTCAACCCGAAGCCGTGCCCGCTGATCGGCATGTCCGCACCCGGCGACTGGCGCGTGCCGGCGCTGGCCGAGGATCTCGACATCCGCACCGATCTGCCGCGCTACCGGGTCTGGCGAAACGGCGAGTTGATCGCCGAACCGCAAGACGTGCGCGACGTCTGGCGCGACGATCTGGTGAGCTTCGTGATCGGCTGCTCGTTCTCGTTCGAGGAAGCGCTGACGGCGGACGGCATCGAGCTGCGTCACATCACTCAGCGGTGCAACGTTCCGATGTACCGCACATCGATCGCAACCGCCGAGGCCGGCCCGTTCCACGGGCCAATGGTGGTGTCGATGCGGCCGATGACGCCGGCGAACGCCATCCGCGCCGTGCAGATCACCACGCGCTTTCCGGCCGTGCATGGCGCGCCGGTGCATATCGGCAAGCCGGAGCTGATCGGCATCAAGGATGTGATGAAGCCGGACTACGGCGACGCCGTGCCGGTCGCCGAGGACGAGTTGCCGGTGTTCTGGGCCTGCGGCGTGACGCCGCAGTCGGTGATCGCGACGGTGAAGCCGGAATTCTGCATCACGCATTACCCCGGCAGCATGCTGGTGACCGACCGCAAGAACACCGAGTTTGCGATTATGTAATTACGCGGCGTATTCACAATTCGGGATGGCAAAAAGCGGTTGGCCAAATCGCATCCGCCCATCACCCGGTTCGGTAAAGTGCGTTTGCCTCTTCGAACAGTTTCATGTTCTTAGCCACATCGTAGCGGCCCTCTTGTAGGCTCTCAGGATCCCATTCGCTGCGCTCGGCGGCGAAAAAGTCCCCACCATAGACGTGGATGGCGCCGGTCAGCCGGGGAATCGGATTGGTCACTGAATGGATGATGTTTTCGCCCAGGGGATCGGCGTCTTTCGCCGATAGGGCTCTCGCGCCTGCGGCTTCCAGCTTGCCGCCACCGCCCGGCACGCGGCGCCAGAAGATGTTGTCCTCGCGACCCGTATAGATGCCGATGACCGCCCACATCTGATGATTGTGAGGCATGATCGTCATGCGCGGCGCCCAGATCACGTTCAAGATCGTCAGATCGTTCGAATGGTAGAGCTTCTGGACCTCGGACCGCTTTGGCTCACCCAAACCCTTGAGAACGGCGGCAGGGTCCGAAACTGCGCGAGCGACGACCTCACGCACACTCTTGTGCGACTTGTCAGCCGCCAACGCGGCGCGGCAATCGGCGACGAACTGGTCAAGGTCGAACATAGTCACATCCCCTCTGCTGAGGCCGTTGTCCGCTCTGCCCAGAACAAACGACCGTAGCTCCTATACTCGCCCCGATCACCAGTCTTGTCGAAACTAGTCTGTCGCGTGATTTGAACGGCAAATGTCAGACCGGCCAAAAATTTCCGGCGAACGAAATTTAAATCAATCTGCAGCGTTCATCAACAAGCTGCGGGCCGTACAGCATCGATCTTAAACTTTGGTCGGCCTATTGAAGGTCGACGCCCTAGGCCGCGTTTCTGGCAGCCTTCTTGTCCAGCAATCCAGCTTCGATCAGCGCCTGGCGGATCGCTGCGATCTCCGCGCGCTCGAGCTTGACCAGCGGCGGGCGCACCGCCGCGCGCGGCAATTTGCCGAG
>DAIMKK010000059.1:0-10371 GCA_036721745.1 Pseudolabrys sp.
CGGAGCCGTAGAGCACAGACGAGGTGCCGTTGAGCGCGACACCGACCAGCGGCAGCAGCAGCAGCGCCGCGTCGAGCGACAGCGGCAGCAGCGCGACGATGCCGAGCGCGGTCACCGCCTCGGTCAGCCATACCGTCGCCACCGCGCCGATGCGCGCGCCGATGAAGGCGCAGACCAGCTTGCCGGCCGCCCCGCCGGCGAACACTAAAGTAAGCGCGAAGCCGATCGTCGGCAGGCTGGCGCCTTTGGCGGTGAGCACGAACGGCAGGAACGTCAGAAACGCCATGCGGGTGGCGCTGTCGATCACGCCGACCGACAACAATAACGGAAAGCCGAACTGGCTCAGGCGCGAGGAGGCCACAGCGCCGGTTTCGCTCTTACGCGGCGCCGCCACCTCGGCCGCAAAGCGCGGGATCAGCATGAAGATGACGATAGCCGCCAATGCGCCGATGCCGCCCAGCAGCACCAGCGCCTCGCGCCAGGGCAGCACGACGAACAACAAAGACGCCGCCGCCGGCAGCGTCATCTTGCCAATATCGCCGGCGAAATTGTAGGTGCCGAGCGCCTTCAGCGAGCGCGATCCAGCGAAAGCTTGCGCGATCAGCGATGAGGCCAACGGATGCTGCGTGCTGGCGCCCAACCCGCCCACGAACAGCGCGGCCACCAGCGCGGCGACGCCGCTGCTGAAGCCGGCGAGGCAATAGCCGAAGCCTGCGAGCGCGGTACCGAGTGCGAGCACGATCGGCGCACCGAACCGTTCGGCCAGGAACCCTGAAGGAATCTGTAAGCCGGCGAGCGTGCCGGAGAACACCGTCTTCATCAGCCCGAGCGCGGCAAAGCCGAGGCCGAATTCGTGCTGCCAGATCGGCAGCATGACGTAGATCAGGTCGGTATAGCCGTCGTGCAGCGCATGCGCGCCGCAGGCGACGCCGAGCGCGCGCCGTTCCGCGGCCTTCGTGTGCGCGCTTTCGGCCGCGGCGGTCATGGCGCTTTCCCGCGCCGCTCGACAAAGGTGGTGCTCACCAGCGAGAGCACCGGCTCGCCGTTCTGATTGACGCCGGTCGAGCGGAACGTCATCAGTCCGGCATGCGGCCTGCTATTCGACAACCGCAGCTCGATCACTTCGCTCTTATACTCGATGGTGTCGCCGACATAGACCGGTTTGAACCATTTCAGGTCGCGAAAGCCGAGCGCCGGACCGATGCCTGCGACCGGCTCGCCGCGCGCCAGCATGGCCTCATCCATGCGCCGGCGATGATCGATCATCAGCCGCATCCAGGCCAGCGCGGTGTGCCAGCCAGAGGCGACCAGCGCGCCGAAATGCGACCGTGCCGCCGCTTCCTCGTCGACATGGAACGGCTGCGGGTCGAAGCGCGTGGCGAAGGCCTTGATGTTGTCGGCGGTGAAAGTGTAGCGGCCGTATTCGAACACGTCGCCGACCTGGATGTCCTCGAAAAATATCACGTCGGCGCCCCCGGCTGACGGCGGCCGAATAACGCGGTCGTCGTCATTTCGGCAAGGGTTTCGTCGGCCCCGTCGAGCACCTCGTAACGGAATTTGGTCAGACCCATTTCCGGCCGGCTCTTGGACGGACGGCTTTCCAGCACGGTGGCGCGCACCCGGATACTGGTGCCCGGCCGCAACGGCTTGAGCCAGCGCATGTCCTCGATGCCGGGACTGCCCATGGACGTCGAGTCGAACAGGAAACCGTCGGCAATGATGCGCATCAGCAGGCAGCAGATGTGCCAACCCGAGGCGCCCAAGCCTCCCAGAATGGTGGCGCTCGCCGCCGCCTCGTCGAGATGCATCGGCTGCGGATCGAACTCCGCGGCGAAAGCGACGATCTCCTCGCGCATGACCAGCCGCGGGCCGTAGATGGCGACCGCGCCCGGTTTGAAATCTTCCCAGTGGAGTTTCGGCATGACGGTTTTCTAGCCGTCACGGGCGGGCTTGTCACACCACATTCGTGATTTTAAGTCGCAAACCTGAAATGCATCACGTCGCCGTCGGCGACCACGTAATCCTTGCCTTCCAACCGCATCTTGCCGGCCTCTTTGGCGCCGGTCTCGCCGCCTTGGGCGATGAAATCGTCATAGGCGATGGTTTCGGAACGGATGAAGCCGCGTTCGAAATCACTGTGAATGACCCCGGCGGCCTGCGGCGCCTTGGTGCCTTTGGTGATAGTCCAGGCCCGCGTCTCCTTCGGGCCGACGGTGAAATAAGTCACCAGATGCAAGAGCGCGTAGCCGGCGTTGACCAGCCGGTCGAGCCCGGTCTCCTTCAAGCCAACCGCTTCGAGAAATTCCGCGCGCTCGGCCGGCGGTAGGGTCGCGATTTCGGACTCGATCTTGGCGGAAATGACCACTGCGACCGCTCCCTCTTCCGCGGCGCGCTGCTCGACCTTGCGGGAAAAATCGTTGCCGGTGGCGGCGGAGGCTTCCTCGACGTTGCAGGCATAGAGCACCGGCGCCGAGGTGAGCAGACCGAGCGAGTGGAACAGCTTCTCCTCTTCGGGCTTGCGCTCGACCAGACGCGCCGGCTTGCCTTCGCGCAGCAACACGAGCGAGCGGGTGACCAGATCAAGCATTTCCTTGGCGAGCTTGGCGTCCTCGCCGGTGCCCTTGGCCTTTTTCTCCAGCGCATCGACACGCTTTTCGAGGCTGTCGAGATCGGCCAGCATCAACTCGGTTTCGATGGTGTCGATGTCGGCAATCGGGTCGATCTTGTTCTCGACATGGGTGACGTCGTCGTCCTCGAAGCAGCGCACCACATGCACGATGGCGTCGACTTCGCGGATGGTGGCGAGAAACTGGTTGCCGAGCCCCTCGCCTTTCGAGGCGCCGCGCACCAGGCCGGCGATATCAACGAAGGTGATGCGGGTCGGAATGATCTGTTCCGACTTGCCCAGGACCGCGAGCCTGTCCAGGCGCGGATCAGGCACCGCGATCTCGCCGACGTTCGGCTCGATGGTGCAGAACGGATAATTGGCCGCCTGCGCCGCCGCCGTCTGCGTGAGCGCATTGAAGAGCGTCGACTTGCCGACATTCGGCAGGCCGACGATGCCGCATTTGAATCCCATGAGTATTTCCGCGTTACGTATTCATTTGGCGGTAGACTCATCCTTGTCGTCGACGAAGCCCTTCGCTGCCATAGCAAGATGCACCTTGTTCTGGAACGTCGAATCCTTGCCCTCGATCAGCAGCGCGACATTGTCGGCGACGATATCGCACAGCGCTTCCACCCACGGCCGCTCGCTCTTGGCGAAATCCTGCAACACGTAAGCTTCCATCATGTCTTTGTTGCCGGGATGGCCGACGCCGAGCCGCACGCGGCGATAGTCGTTGCCGATATGCTCGGAGATCGAACGCAGGCCGTTGTGGCCGGCATTGCCGCCGCCGAGCTTCAACCGCACTTTGCCGGGCGTCAGTTCGGCTTCGTCGTGGAACACCACGACGCTCCCCGCATCCAGCTTGTAGAAATGCGCGGCTTCCGCCACCGCGCGCCCCGACTCGTTCATATAGGTGCCGGGCAGCAGCAGCAGAACTTTCTTAGCCCCGATCGCGCCTTCCACCGCCACGCCTTGGAATTTCCGCCGCCACGGCGCGATGTTGTGGCGCTTGGCGATCGCCTGCACCGCCATGAAACCGATATTGTGCCGGTTGCCGGCGTAGCGATCGCCCGGATTGCCGAGCCCGACGAAGAGCAGCATGGAGTTATCGGCGTTGCCGCCTCCGCTCGTAATCGGTCGAGACGAAAGTTGTGAGGGGCGCTAGGCGCCGCCTCACTTCTTGTCGGACTTCGCCGGCGCGGCGGCGGCAGCGGGCGCAGCCCCCGCGGCCGGAGCGGCACCGGGCGTTGCACCGGGCGCGGCGCCTGGCACTGCACCGGGAGCCGCACCTTCGGCGCCGGGCACCACGCCTGCGGCGGCGGCAGCCGCAGCAGCGGCGGCAGCAGCGGCGGCCGCTTCGGCGGCGGCCTTCATTTCTTCCGCGTAGCCGGACGGCGGCACCACCGTGACCAGCGTGATGTCGCCATGGGCGATCACCCGCACGTTCGGCGGCAGCGTTATCGCGCTGAGATGCTTGGAATGGTTGATGTCGAGTTCGGAAATGTCGACGTCGATCGATTCGGGGATCGTCTCGACCGGGCACATGACTTCAATCGTATGTGTGACGATGTTGACCGCGCCGCCGCGCTTGACGCCCGGCGACTGGTCGGCATTGAGCACCTTGACCGCGACGTTGACACGGATGACGGCGCCTTCCGACACGCGCAGGAAATCCACGTGCATCGGCAGGTCTTTCACCGGATCGAGTTGGAAGTCGCGCGGGATCACGCGGTGCTTGGTGCCGTCCACATCGATATGAAAGAGTGTGGTGAGGAAGCGCCCGGCATAAATGCGCTTGCGCAATTCGGCATGGTCCATCAGGACCAACTGCGGGGGCTTGTTTTTACCATAGATCACGCCCGGCACATTGCCGGAGCGACGTGCAGCCCGAGCGGCCCCCTTGCCGCCTTTCGGACGCACCGTCGCCTTCAATTCCAGGACGGTCGCCATTTTGTAACCCTCATCTAAGCCAATGGAAAAGGCGGCATTTTCGGCCGCCTATGACCGCGGCAAGCCTCCAGGGGTGCCGGGGGCCGCGTGTCGCGCGGGTTTATAGCGGCGCGGGTTCGAAAGGGCAAGAAAGGCTTGAAACCGCGGAATAATCAGTCGGACGCGGCTGTGTCCGAGCCCTTCTTAGCGGCCTTGCCCGCGCCCTTGGCCTCCAGCGCCACAATGCGGGCCTTGAGCGCCTCGTTTTCCTCGCGCGCCAGGCGGGCCATTTCCTTGACCGCCTCGAATTCCTCGCGCTGGACCACGTCGAGGTCGCGCAGCATGCGCTCTGCCTGGCTGCGGAATAAAGTATCGAATTCCTTGCGCACCCCTTGCGCGACCCCGGCGGCATCGTTCATCAGGCGCGCCATCTCGTCGAAAATGCGGTTGTTGGTCTGGGTCATGCCTCGTCTCCGGTTGCCATAACAATGGCGTTCCGGTCATCTCGCCGCAAGACCCGCCGTGCTACGGCTTGCTAGGATAATATCGCCGTCAATCTGGTCTGGAATCCACAATGCCTTTCTTCGTCATTCCCTTTCCCGCCTTCGATCCGGTGCTGGTGCACATCGGCCCATTCGCCATCCGCTGGTATGCGCTCGCCTATATCGTCGGCATCCTGCTCGGCTGGGTCTACGCCCGCGCCCTGATCCGTTCCAAAAAGCTTTGGGGAGGGCCGGCGCCGATGACGCTCCTCGATTTCGACGATTTCGTGCTGTGGGTGACGCTCGGCATCATCCTCGGCGGCCGCATTGGCTACGTGCTGTTCTATAACCTGCCGCACTTCGCCGCCCATCCGATCGAAATCGTGCAATTGTGGAACGGCGGCATGTCGTTCCACGGCGGCTTCACCGGCTGCGTGGTCGCCGTGGTCCTGTTCGCGCGGCACCGCGGCATTTCGATCCTCTCCCTCGGCGACATGACGTGCGCAGTCGCGCCGATCGGGATATTCCTCGGACGCATCGCCAATTTCATCAACGGCGAATTATGGGGCCGCCCAGCCGACGTGGCTTATGTTCCTTGGGCCATGGTGTTCCCCGGCGGCGGAGCGCTGCCACGTCATCCGAGCCAACTCTACGAGGCGGCGCTCGAGGGTCTGCTGCTGCTCGCGGTGCTGGCGCTGCTGATGCGCGCCGGGGCGCTGAAACGGCCGGGCCTGATCGTCGGCAGCTTCGCCTGCGTCTACGCCATCGCGCGCTCAACTTGCGAATTCTTCCGCGAGCCCGATGCCCAGCTCGGCTTCTTGTGGGGCGGCGCGACCATGGGTCAACTGCTGTCGATCCCGCTGTTCCTCGCCGGCCTCGGCTTCATCGCCTATGCTTTGAAGCATCCGCTGCAACGGGTCGAACGATGAGCGACATCGCGCCACTAGAAGCCGAAATTCGCCGGCGCATTGCCGCAGCCGGCCCGATGCCGGTCAACGAATACATGGCGTTGTGCCTATCCGACAAAGAGCACGGCTACTACACCACGCGCGATCCATTCGGCGCGCGCGGCGATTTCATCACAGCGCCCGAAGTCAGCCAGATGTTCGGCGAGATGATCGGGCTTTGGATGGCCGCGGTCTGGAAGCAGATGGGCTCGCCGGAAAACCTGCGCATCATCGAACTCGGACCCGGCCGTGGCACCATGCTGAAGGACGCGTTGCGCGCGGCCAAGGTGTTGCCGAATTTCCTAGAGGCCGTGGTGATCCATCTGGTCGAGATCAGTCCGGCGCTGGAGGCGCAGCAGCAGCGCACCCTGGAGGCTCTGCCGATGCCGATATATTGGCATCCTTCGCTCGCCGATGTGCCGCCGGGCCTCGCCGTCGTTCTCGCCAACGAATTCTTCGACGCGCTGCCGATCCATCAGGCGGTAAAGACTGAGCAGGATTGGCACGAGCGCCGGATCGAAATCGATTCCACCGGCAAGCTCGCGTTCGCGGCCGCACCCGAGCCGATCCCGCATTTCGACACCCTGCTGCCGCCGCCGCTGCGGAGCGCGCCCGACGGGTCAATCTTCGAATGGCGCGCCGACAATGTCGCGCTGGAATTGGGCAAGCGTCTCATGCGCGACGGCGGCGGCGCGCTGGTGATCGACTATGGCCATACCCAAAGCGCCGTCGGCGACACCTTGCAAGCGGTCGGCCGGCACGCTTATGCCGATCCGCTCAGCGCGCCCGGCACCATCGATCTGACCGCGCATGTGGACTTTCAGGCGCTGGCGAGCGCGGTGGAGGCCATGGGTGTCAACGGTTACGGACCGGTCACGCAGTCGCAATTACTGCGCCGTCTCGGCATCATGACGCGCGCGACCTCGCTCAAGGCCAAGGTCCCGGACGCCGCCGCCGACATCGACGCCGCGTTGAAACGCCTGATCAGCGAGGGCGAGGCCGGCATGGGCGCGCTGTTCAAGGCCGCCGCCTTCTCGCATCCTTCGCTCGGCGCGCCGCCCGGATTCGAGGGCTAGCACATGCTCCCGCCACTCAGGCGGGCCCCTCAGTGCATAGGTTTATTCGAATGGCGCTGAGTAATGCGAAGCGTGCGCCACCATTTCGTCACGCCGCAGTATCGGCCTTTACTTCGATGGCGAGGCGGGAGATCAAACGAGCGTTGTTCAAGAGGAACCTCTGCTCAAACTCCGCTGCCGGCATCGGGCGCCCGAAATAGTAGCCCTGCCCTTCTTCGCACCCCTTGCTGCCGAGTAGATCGGCGGTGGCGCGGTCTTGGATGCCTTCTGCAATGACCGATAGGCCCAGCAGCTTGCCCAGGCCTATGGTCGCGCCGACGATCGCCATATCGTCCGAATCCGCCCGCAGATTTTGGACGAAGGACTTGTCGATCTTCAGCCTGTCGAGCGGAAATTTTTTCAGATAGGTCAGGCTGGCAAATCCGGTACCGAAGTCGTCGAAGGCGATGCCGACACCGAGATCCTGAATGCGGTCGAAAATCGCGAGTGCCCTCTCGTCATCCTCCAGCAGGATTCCTTCCGTCACTTCCAGTTCGAGCAGCGATGGCGAAAAGCCTGTGTCTTGCAGAACCGCATCGACGGTTGCTGCGAGGTCGCCCGACTGAAACTGTGACAGCGAGAGATTCACGCCAAGGCGGATATCAAAACCTTTCTGCTGCCATTGGTGGCCTTGCCGGCATACGGTTTCCAAGACCCAAAGCGCGATGCCATCTGAAATCGACGACCCGTTGACGACCGGCATGAAATCATCCGGCGCGACCACTCCGCGGTCCGGGTGCCGCCAGCGGATAAGGGCCTCCGCGCCGACCAATTTGCCGGTCTCAAGACTGACCTGCGGCTGATAGAACATCTCGAATTCATGCTGTTCTGCCGCCCGCGCCAAAGCAGCCTCCAGTGCCAGACGAGATTCAAGTTCGGCCCTGAGCCCGCGCTCAAAAAGGACATAGCCGCCGCGCCCAGCGGCCTTTGCCTGATACAAAGCGAGGTCGGCATTACCGAGAAGTTCGTCTGCCGTCGCGCAGTCTCTCGGAAAGGTCGCCACGCCGATGCTGCCGCTGACGCGAAGCTGGCGCACGTCGACGGTAAACGGGGATTCGCTGAGTGCGAGTGAAATCCGTTCTGCAAGTTCTTTCGCCCGATCCACCGCGTCGGCGCCGCTGACAACGATAGCGAACTCATCGCCGCTCAATCTGGCAACCAGGCAGTCGCCCTCGGCCAAGGCGCTCAATCGCTCGGCGACGCCGCACAGCAACTGATCGCCGCAGGCGTGGCCGAGGGTATCGTTGATCTGCTTGAATTTATCGAGGTCCATCATCAGCAATGCAACCTCGCGCTGCTTTGCTTCTGCCTCGGCGAGCGTTGCACCCAAGCGCTCATGCAGCTTGTTACGATTGGCCAAGCCAGTCAGCGTATCGTGCTCCGCCAGGTACCGAATTCTTTCGGCTTCACGCTTGCGAACCGATATGTCTCGCATGACAGCGCCATATTGCAGCCCGTCGAAGCCTTGCCATTCTGAGAAGCAGGCTTCCAGCGGAAAGACCTCGCTATTCTTTCGGCGTCCCTCAAGTTCCAGAACCTTGCCGCCGGACACCTGAAGCGCCCCCAGCGGCAGTTCAAGGATTGAAAACGGCGCAAGATTTCCGGCGCCGTCGCGCAAGGCGCAGATTCGATCGAGCGGCTGGCCGATCATTTCCGCGGGCTGGTAACCGAAAATCGCCACGGCGCCGGGGTTCCAGACCGTAATCAGGCTGTCCTGGTCGGAGCATACCAAACCATCGCCAAGCGACATCGCAATCTTGTGGAAGCGTTTTTCCGCGATCTTTCCCAACAGGCCGCGAAAGTCGATCTCGTCGAGCGCCAAGGCGGCAAGATAAGCAGCGATAGCCGTAAGCCAGAGCGAGGTATCGACAATAACGGGCAACTTGGCTTGCAATAAAATAGCGCCCACTTCGGCCGCGCCCGCGATGCCGACTAGGGCGACAAACCGCAAACCGGCGGAAATGCGGGACCACAGCAACATCTTCAACAACACGATGAAACCAAGCCCGCCCAGCGTGATGCCGGCGGAAGAGGCGCGCAGCACGCGGTTTTGCAGTATCGACTCGGCGGCCAGCATCTGCAGAACCGGACCTGGGATCACGCGGCCATTTGGCACGTTGAATCGGTCGCCAAGTTCGAGCGCAGTTGCACCGATAATGACTTTTTTGTTCTTAAAAATCTTCAAGACACCCGGATCGCCGCGCAGGACATCCACATACGAGACTGTCGGCAGCGAATCGGCGCTGATGCTGAAGTCAATTTGAAGCGGCCTTTGTTTGCGCTCGTACCTGCTCGCTAATAGCGCGCCTACGGAAGGAACAAAGACGCCATCCAGCGTTTCTCCGAACGAATAGCGGCGCACCAACCCATCGGGCTCGAGGGGAACATTCACGACCGCCGACCATGCGTGTTTGCCGAACTCCGGCAAGGGGCGATTCACATGGGTGGACGTTCCATTTTCGCGATCCGCAACCAATTGCTTGAAGGTCGGCAGCACGACCGACCCGCCCGCCCTTTGCAGAGCGTCGGCAAAAGCTCGATCAAAGGCAGGATCTGACTGGGAGCTGAAATCAACGTCGAAAACGATATCGCTTGCGCCGGCACTTTCCAGCCTGTCGATCAGTTCGGCATGAAGCCGCCGGGGCCAGGGCCAGACCCCGATCTTCTCGATCGACGGAGAATCGATTGCAACCAGGACAACATTGCCGCTGGCCTGGCGGGGAAACCAACCGAATCGCATATCGGTGATGGCGGATTGCAGCGCATTGTGCATGCCGCCGAGCATGACGATTGCTAAAACGCACAAGACCAGAAGATGCGGTCGATACTTTTTCACTCTACCCCGCCCCAGCTACCCGCCGCCGTCTGTCGAGGACGGCGACCCCCTTGTGGTGGTCGTATCAGCTAGCGGCCACTTGGCCTTGGCGGTTGCATTTGCTTTTGTCGTTGCCTTCGCCGTTGAGCGGCGACGCCAACTGCGACGACAAAGCCGACTCCTAGGGGGAAGGCGAGGCTGAAGGTGTGGTCGTCACTGTTGACCGTGTGGTCGTCACTGTTGACCGTGTGGTCGTCACTACGGTACCACCAGCTACTGACGTAACTGTTCAACCAGCCATTGGCGTGATCCTCGTCTGAATCGGACCAAATGCGATTAGAGTTCCTCGCATTGACCGCGCCTGTGCCCGACAAAACGGGGGCCGATGCGCGTTCGCCAGTCGCCAATGCTTCACGAACTTTAGGCCGTGTGGACGGATTTGATCAAGATGAAGCCGAGAGCAAGCGCGACGAAC
>DAIMKK010000060.1:0-10285 GCA_036721745.1 Pseudolabrys sp.
ATTTGTTCTATGTTCGCAATATGTTCTTTTCGAGGTGGGGGGTACTGGCCTGTTTTGACCCCTAGTGGCCTACTTTGAATTGCGTAGTGGCCTGTTTTCACTTGATCCATCGCAATGACAAATAGATGTTGCTTATGGAACTTTTGGCCTTCGCTGGGGAATTTCCAATGCAACTTGTCATGAAGCTTGGATTTGCAATCTTCGCAGGCGCTTTAGTTGCTGCATTTACGGCGCAGGCTTTGCCGATGCTGCTCAAATAACGGTCCAAAATAACGCCATGCAATATTTTGAAGAATCCGACGATAAGTTACAACGGATAGGCAAGGTGATCGGGGACACTATTTCTGCCCTCATCGTCTTGGCGCTGATAGTAGTTTTCGCTTACAGCATGATTTCTCGCCTATAGGCTGCCTCAGTTGGCGGCCTCTTTCATTACAAACCTTTGCCAGTGTCCTCTGCATCCTCGTCGGCATATTCAAACGAAAGCTGAGTAGGCTTTCCAAGCGGCGGACATAGCCGGTCAAGCTTCGCTTTAAAATCATGCCAATCAGTACTGAGTTTCATAATTGCAACCACGGCACCAAGATGTTCGCGCAATTTTGGATAGCCGACATTGCTTGTTAGCCACTGAAAATGCTTTCGCTTTCTGCGGCCAGTGGCTTCGTCTTTAGGGTTCACCTTTTTCAATTCTTCAAGGACGCCAGGAGCAAGGCGGTCATAAACGATATTGTTTGTAAGAACGCCGAAATATCGCGGTCTTTGAAGCGTCGCATTTGGGTATTCCATGCCACGCAACCGGAACATTTCTTGATAAAAATCCGCAGGGAATGTTTTAAGCCACAGCTGTAATTCCTTGGCGATAAATGCCTCTAGGATTCTCGCCAGCGCATCTTTTGCACGGTCACGCTGGTAGCCAGTTGCCTCATCGACCAGCGCGATAATGCCGATCTGTGCGAGACCACGCATAAGAATTTCCGCGCGCTCGGCAACGGGCTTCTGAATTGTCGTCAGCGCGTCAGCGGCGCGCGCCTCTAACCAAACCTCGCAGACTTTGGGAAGTAGCGTTGCCTCAAATCCAATGCGGATTGGACCACCGCGCGGATCACGATATTTGTGCGGTGAAGACACCATCGTGCGTAAGTCATTGGAAATATAGTCTTTCAGCGAAGCCGCGACCAAAAATGGCGGTAACTCACCAGCGTGCTCATTAGTCGCCCGTTTTCTCATTTGCCAGCCACCAGTAACGGGGCCGAATGCAGTCGCGACGCCACCTTGCGAAATCACGCGGGTACCATCGGGAAGCACGGCACATGGCAATTCAAGGTCGCCAATCTTCAATTCGCCGATATGAGTCGCTTCTGGGATAGAATCATCCCAACGCGATGCAGCGGCTTGCCTAGCGATTTCCTTGCGCTGCTTGGATGAAAGAGCCTCGGCCGCAGGCTCAATTTAAGGTTGCCGGGTCAACCAAAACTGGGAGGATATCTATGAAGCAATATTTCGGCCTGGGACTGGCGATGCTGGCAGGTGCGGCGCTGGGAGCCGCTGGCGTCAGCGCCCTCCATGCGGCGGCCAAACCGCCAGTCTATCTCATCACTGAAATCGACGTAAGCAACCCGGAAGCCTATGGAAAAGAATTCGCCCCGATGGCTCAGGCGACCATCAAAAAGGCCGGCGGCAAGCTGGTCGCTATCGGCGGCGCCGGCGCAAAAACGGTGACCCCTTGTCGAGGGCACCGCGCCCAAGCGCATTGTCATTCAAGCCTGGGACAGCCTCGACGCCATCAAGGGCTGGTACAATAGTGCGGACTATCAGGCGGCGCTCAAGATCGGCCAGAAGTACGCGACGTTACGCCGCTACGCCGTCGAGGGCAAAGAATAATCGCCGCCAACGCGGAGCAAGCGCATCGGAGGCCGCCCCGCTTGGCGGCCTCTTTCATTTCCCTAACCTGGGCCCCTTTGAACAAGTCCGTTTGTTCAGGAAGGCGTGGCCGAAAATTCGGTACTGCCCCTTCCACCCGGCCCAATTTGCGCAAGCCTTATGAATTTATCGGTGCCCGCTTTGGGCGGGATCACCGTCCATCACTATGGCCTGAAAGAAGACAATAGCAGCCATAAGCCTCGATTATCGCTCGATTGATTCAGGTCAATGCTGCAATGCAGCATTTCTGCTTGACTGAAACTTATGATTAGTCGGGACAGCTACTGTGCAACCGGTGGTCAGAAAACGTTCGGTGATGGTTGGCCGTCGCAAGACTAGCATCAGCCTTGAAAACGAATTTTGGGACGCGCTGAATCAGATTGTCAGGACACGCAATACGTCAATGTCCCGCCTCTTGGAATCGATTGCGGAAGAACGCGCTCAAGGCGAGGCGCGGCCTTTGACTAATTTGTCATCGGCCGTACGCATATTCGTTCTCAACTATTATCGGGGAAAATAGCGCAGCCCTCGCCTTCGGCATTGCAGCAAACGTTACGAAAACAGCCGGACCATGACGGTCAATGACGCTGACCAAAACGCCGGCCGGACAGCGGTAACGTCATCGGCCGCGCGCAGTTCCCTGCCGCGTTAAAAAATTTTAACTGGCTATTTTTCGCGCGCTAGGGCGAAATTATGGCGCTTCGAGTAAACGAGCAATGAGCGCAACAGGGAGACAATCGATGCGCAAGCTGAAGGTCACCTTCATTGCTACGGCGGCGATCCTGCTGGCGGGCTCGCTCGCCTTCAAAGCCGACGCCCAGACCTCGCGCGGAGCCGCGACCATCCCCGCGCAAACGCAAAACTTCACGCCGATCGAGAAAGCCGCCTGCGGGCCGTTCTGGGGTCCCCGCTGCGGACCGCATCATCACTGGGTTTGCGGTCCATACGGCCGCCGCTGCTGGTGCGCGCGCTGCTGAACGGAACCGGAATTTCCGCGCCGGTCGGCGCGGTCAACCTGGCTTAATGCCGCCCCGCTTGGCGGCCTTTTTTATTTCAGGATTCCGGTTCGACGCGTGCGGAAAATCTCAGGCGCAGCCCTGGCCCGATTTGACCGAATCGCGCAGGCCCGCTTGCGCCGCTTGCCAGTCGCGCCAATGGGTCGGCCGCACGTCCAGCCGTTCCTTGGTTTCCACTTTCATCCAGCCGTTGAGTATGCGGCGGCACGGGAATACGAGCGTGTGCGCCCCGTCGTCATCGATGACGGCGAGCTCAAGATCGCGGTCGAACGGCGCGGTGGAAACTTGCTGCCACATCGCGCGAGTTTGACTGCGGAATCAACTAGCGCATTGACCTAAATCATGTTGTTCGGGGCCGTCGGCGGTCCGACGCGGCATTGGCCGGGCCGGCCGTGCTGCTGCCCAAGAACCGCATTGATCTGGATCAATTCCAGGGCGGTGGTATTCGGGGATGCTGCCGTCCAAATTCAGCGTCCTCCGGATGGAAAATTGACAACAAGCCCACTCCCCCGCATTCGCCATTGCCCGGTTTGCGGTATCGCCATGCAGGCGAGCAACGGGAAGAATTGGCGGAATTCGACACCTTCGAATGCCTGAGCTGCCAGACGGTGATTCGCGAATCCAAGCCGCAGCCGCCCGGTGGCAAGTGTTAGCCGCTGTCCGCGCGGCAGCGTGCCGTTGACCGTCCCTGCTCACGATCCAGATCCGCCCCGTGAGCCGCAATTTCCCCATTAAAAACAATCGCTAATCGAAGCCGAACCGGTCTGCCACCGGCTCGCGTTTGTTCGCGGTGCCGTGCGGGAAGCCATTGCGCGGTAGGTAGTTTTGATCTCGGTCAATACCGTCGCGGCAGACTCGTTCATGGTGCGGTCGCAACACGTGAGGCGGCGGTTGGCCGCCCGCCGCAACAGACTTGGAGAGACGGAGAGACCATGAATTCCGCCAATATCAAACGCTCGATCGTCCGCAACGGACAAAAGACCAGCGTGTCGCTCGAAGACGAATTTTGGGAAGGCTTGCGCGAGATCGCCAGCTCGCAAAAGGCAAAGCTGTCGACACTGGTGCGGCAGATCGACCAGGGCCGGCAGGGCAACAACCTGTCCTCGGCGATCCGCGTTTTCGTGTTCAACCAGTTGCGCGGGCAGGCATCGCCGGCAGAATTCGGCGCCGTCGTGCAACAGGCCGGCGAAGCCGCCGAACTTTACTGAGCGCTGTATTGCCGGGCCCGCGCAATGCGGGCCTTGGCATCCTAACAAGCCGTCGCTAGCGTCGCTGCCGTTCGACAAGAACGGGAGCGCCGCTTGACCGATACCAGCATTGCCGCGCCACCCGCGCGCGTCGCCGCGCCACTGCGGCCCGGCTATATCGTCGCCGCCATCGCCGCCTTGGCAGCGATGACCGCGGCCATCCTCGGCAGCAGTTCCTGGTTCCTTAATTTCGTCCATGTCATGGCCGGTGCGCTGTGGACCGGCATCGACTTGTTCATGGGCTTCGTGATCGGGCCGGTGCTGCGCCGCGTTACGCTCGACTCCCGCCGCGCCATGATCGCCGGCATCATTCCACGCACGCTTATCCTGATGCCGACGCTATCCGCCATCACCTCCACCTCCGGCTGGTTCCTGGCCTTGCGCTTGGGCTTTCTCGACGTCGGCTACCCGCAGTTCTGGTGGGTGATCGCCGCGCTCGGAATCGTCACCGTGCTCACCGTGCAGGGGCTTGGCATTTTGCTGCCGATGAATCTCAAGCTCTATTTTGAAATCATGAAGAGCGATCCCGACCACGACAAGCTCAAGCGCTGGATGCGCACTTACGTGCGCGTGGTCGCGCTGCAGGGAACCATGCAGGTCTTGATCATCGTGGTGATGGCCCGCTTCGCCACCGGGTTCTAGCGCCCGCATGCCGTTTGTCCACGCAATCGACGACCGCTATTTCGAAGACTATGTCGAAGGCGACGTGCATCGCTTCGGCAGCGTTTTGGTCGACGCCGACGAGATCGTCGCCTTTGCCAAACGCTACGACCCGCAGAGTTTCCATACCGACCCGGAGGCGGCCAAGCAGACCCAGTTCGGCGGCCTCATCGCCAGCGGCTGGCACACCTGCGGACTGATGATGCGGCTCTATACCGAGCATTATCTCACCCATGTCGCGAGCCTCGCCTCACCCGGCATAGACGAATTGCGCTGGCTAAAGCCGGTGCGTCCGGGTGACCGGTTGTCGGTGCAAGTGACCGTGCTCAAAGCGGCACCGTCGAAATCCAAGCCCGATCGTGGCGCGGTGACGTCGTTCATCGAGGTGTTCAACCAGGCGGACGAGGCGGTGATGTCGATGAAGGTCGTCAATATCATCGCCCGGCGACCCAGTCCGGCAATAGTCTAGACGCCGAGATATGGCGCTCAACATCGATCATCAAATTTCGGCGTCATAACGTGACGCGCGAAAACCGCGCCCGCATTAAAGCGTCTTCAGATATTCCAGAAGCGCTTTCTTCTCTTGTTCCGTTAGAGTCGTTCCGAATTCATGGCCACAGCGGCTGTTGCCCGAATTAAAGTTGGTGCAATCCGTCGTAATCAAGACATCATTTTTGAACTGCGATTGCTCGACGGCTAAGCCGAGATTGATCGTGTCATAGGCGGCGCCAATCTTAAATTGCTTGACGCGTTCGGCGGCGGGCTTGAGCAGCTCGGCGAGCGTCGGGACCGAACCATTGTGCAGATACGGCGCCGCGGCCCAGATGCCCTGCATGACGCGCGCTTCGTAGGAGCCTTTCGACGGCGGAGGCGCAGCAGGCACCAGCGTCGGAATCGGAAGGCCCTGGAAACGAAATTCCCGCAGTTTTTCCGTCGTTATGTGCGGCAGTATTGGCGCATGAAATGCTCCCTGCAGGTCCCTGAGCGCGGGCGGAAGCCGGTTCCGCTTCACGAGTGGCACGCCCGGCCCGCCCTGGATTTGCACGTCAGGCGCAGCCGCCACCACGGCCGGCGCTGCGCCGCCACCCAACACGGCATGCTCGGCGATTGATCCAATCACCGATGTCGCGAGAATGTCGAATGCGAGGGCATTGTCTTCCAGCGGATTGGTGGCGAAAGGAATGAATGCGCCCTTCAGCACGCCGGGATTTTCAGTCCAAGCGAGGATATCGTATTCTCGCGTATCGGTTCCGACATTCTTGATTGGCGTTGCCCAGGTCTGCTCGGCGGGGAAACGCACAGGCCCCTGCGTGATCCCGTGACATTCGATACAGCCGCCGTCTGCCTTCGGCCGGGCGAATATTGCCTTTCCCTGGGCCGCGAGGCTGGTGTCGATCAGCCATGGCCATTTCGGCGGCCCGATCTTCTTTACTAAATTTTCCAACTTGCCCAGGCCGTCAAAATTCGCCGAACTGCGGTTGAGAAAGTTGACGAATAAGCCGTCGCGTCTCGGCTCGAAAATGCCGAACACGCCAAAGACCTCGCCGAGGTTGCGCGCGAGGGCGAGGACATCACTGCCGTTATCGGCAAAACCCGGCCACTGTGTTTTATCCTGGATGGGCGCATTCCAAATGAACGGATAGCGCACGGGCGCGACCGCTGGCTTGATGTTATCCGCGATCAGGAAACTCGGCGGCGGCCCGAGATCGAGGCCCGCGAGGCGGTTGAAAATCATCCCGACGGCATCGAGCCGCGCCGGTCCCCAGCCTGGCGTCGGCAAGGCGTGCGTGATCAACGTGTGATAGCGAAGATACCAGGCGCTAAAATCTCCTCGCAGCGTCGCAACATCGTCGGCATCCGGCGTCGCGGAGCGCAGAACTGCTATAGCAAACTGATTGAAGGTCGCATCGCTCGCCAATGCCTGTCCGGCGGCCGCGTCGAGGTCGGCGAGAAAGCTTTGAAAGTCGACGATCGCCGGCCCGCCATCGATGCGATAGGTCTTGCCCTCGGCGGTGATCTGCCGTGTGTGGCAGGCCGAACAGGTCATGCCGACGATCTCGACGCCGGTGGCACCGGACGTAGTGAACCCGACGGGCAGCCCATTGCCGTTTGCTGGATTCGCCAAATAACCATAGCGCGCAAGATTGTCGGCCAGAAACGGCTGCCCATTTGGCTGCTTCAACGCTTGCAGCCAGGCAAACTGCATCATCCGCGAACCTTGATCCCGGCTGTAGAAGTCTGCGCGAGTTTCGGCGGTCCAATTCGGTCCCTGGTCCATGAAAACGGGAAGAGGGTCTGCAGCCAAGCCGATTGAAGCCGTCAAAAGCGTACCGGCAACGCCCAACGCACAGCCCAACGAGCGAGACATCAAATGCATGGCGGCCCCCTAATCAACCTTTGGTTGCTATCACCATATTTGCCCCTATCGGCGGCAGACGCAAGCCCCGGGGAGCGCCCTCACGTTGCGAACGCATTCTCATCGAATGCGTCGCCTACTGGTCACGTTGGAATTACCGGCCGGTCGTCCTTGACCGCCCGCGCGCGCGCCCTGCACAGTACCGCGGGAGCGGCGCGAACGACGGCCGGGCTCGAACATGTGGCGGCAACCCAACGCGGTCGATTTCTGGCGCGGCTTCGCGCTGGTCACCATCTTCATCGATCACATCCCCGGGCTGGTCTACGCCAAATATACTTTGATCAACTACTCGATCGCGGATGCCGCGGACCTGTTCGTTTTCCTGGCCGGCTGGTCGCTGCGCCTGATGGCGGACGGCGGCGGCCGCACCATGCCGACGCGCGACCTGATGCTGCGCCTGTTCGGCCGCGCGCTCGAGCTTTATGCTGCGCAGGTACTGATCACCATGCTGGCGATCGCCCTGCTAGCGCTGACCGCGATCGAGCTCGACAACCCGCTGCTGCTGGAATGGCACAACGCCGCCGCGGTGTTCAACGATCCGGTGCCGACCCATATCGGGTTGGCAGTGCTCACGCATCAGCTCGGCTTTTTCGACATCCTGCCGCTTTACGTGGCGCTGATGTTGATGGCGCCGTTCTTCGCGCTGCTCGATCGCCTGGCGTCGCATTTGCTGCTGCCGGCTTCGGCCGCGCTCTACGTCGCCGCGCTCGTCTTCCGCTTGACGCCGGCACCTGGTTTTTCAATCCGCTGGCCTGGCAATTCGTGTTCGTGCTCGGCTTCGTGCTGGCACGCGAGGACGCTGGCCTCGGCAGACTGGTACGCCGGAATATCGTCTGGCTGCGCGTTCTGGCGCTGCCGATCGTGATCTACGCCGCCGTGGCCGTGCTGTTCGACTGGCTGTGGGACCCGACCAATGTACCGGACCCGAAGCTATTCTTCCTGCTCGACAAGAGCTACGCGACGCCGCCCCGGCTGATCCAATTCCTCGCACTGATCGCGGTGTTTTCGCTCTCCTTCCGCTACATCCGCTGGGGGGCGGGCCTGCGATACGTAGGTTATCTTATCGACGCCCTGATCCGCGTGCTGGCGATGCTCGGGCGCAACTCGCTTTACGTGTTCTGCGTCGGCTCGCTGTTGAGTCTGAGCGCGCAAGTGGTCCGTTTCACCTATCGCGGCACTGTCGGCGTCGATACTGCCGTGGTAATTTCCGGTCTCGTCATCATGGCATTCACCGCATGGCTCGCCGAATCACGACAACGCACACGACCCGCCTCGCCGGCGTCCTCGGCGTAGCGCTCGTTTGCGCACTCCTCGGACTGGCCGAGGCGCGGGCGCAAACCCCGCCGGCGGCCGCCGCGCCGGACGGCGCCGCGTCGCCGCTATCGAAGGCCTGCACGCCCGGAACCACCGCGACCTCCGATGAATCGCCGCTGCCCAATGTGACGGCGGCCCTCAAGCAACAGCGCAAGAGTTTGCGCATCCTGGCGTTTGGCGCGGCGCCCGGCCGCGTCAACGGACATCGCGGCGGCTACACCGCGCTGATCGAGACGATGCTCGAGAACGCGCTCAAAGGCGTCGACGTCATCATGATCAACCGCGGCGTCTCCGGCGAACTCGCCGCCAGCGCCGCCGGCCGCATGAAGAACGAGGTCGCGCTCGAGGCGCCAGATCTGGTGCTCTGGCAGGTCGGCACCAACGACGCGCTCGCTAATGTGCCGGCCGACGAATTCGCCTTGACCGTCAAGGACCAGATCGACTGGCTCAAAGCCCACAAGGTGGACGTCGTGCTGGTCGGCCTGCAATTCGCCAAAAAGATGCTGCGCGACGAGCATTACATCGACATCCGCGAAACCTTGCGCCGCCTGGCGGCGCAGGAGAACGTGATCGTCATCCGCTTCTTCGAGGCGATGCAGATCATCCAGCAGGCGCAGCAGAGCGGGCCTCAGCCGGCGGCCGAGGTAATCGAAAGCGATGAGGCCGGCTACAATTGTCTGGCGCAATACGTGGCGCGCGCCATCACGCTCGCCGTCTTCGCCAAGAACATGCCGAAGCGGCCGACGCCTTGACGCAGTCGCCGACGCTCAGCTGGCTTTTTTGAGCGCGGCGTCGTCGCGCTCGATGAACAGCCATAAGCCGCCGCTCTGAGACGACTGCACGCGAATGCGCAACTCGCGCCGCGGATCGCCGAAGTCGCCGGGCCAGCCAATTTCGAGATCGACCGGGCCCTTCTCCAAAGCACGTTCGATGCGGCCGCGGAAGGCCTCGCTGCCCAGGCAAGCTGAGATGACGAACAAGTTCTCACCGAGCGGGATTTCGCCATAGCCCGACAGCCGCGCCTCGGTGGCGCTGTAGAACTGCACGGTGCCGTCGCGGGCGAGCCGGATGACGCCGAACGGCAAATGGTCGAGCTCGAACAGGCTGGCGCGTTCGGCGCGCGCGGCAAGATCGGGCGCCTCGAAATCGATAGTGGCCTTCGCCATGAATCGTCCCCCGCAAGTGGTGCGTGTCGCGACGGGACGCTGCCCGCGCCCTCGTGATTCGACAAGGGACAATCGCGCATATGGGAACGGCTAATCTATGCGCGCAAAGCAATTTTTGCGTGCAGGGATTGTGCCTGAAACGCCGACGCTCACGCCGCCTTGGTGATCGCCCCGCCGGCCTGATTGTCGACAATGACCGGCGTGTCGAAATAGACCACCTGCGGCGCGTTGCCATAGAGCTTGGCCACGCGCTCTCGCCATTCGCCGCTGTAGACTTTTTCCGCAGCCTGCCGCGACTCCCACAGATAAACGCCGCCGGCCGTGCGGCCGTCCTCCGAGCGCAGATAATATTTGCGGATCAGCCCCGGCAGGTTCTGATATTTCGGCGCGGTCGACTCGAACATGCGCGTGGCGTCTGGCAGCGAAACCGGCGCCGGTAGTTGGAACTGGACGATCGCGGTGATCATGGGTGTTCTCCCTTGAACTTCCTTATCCCTCCCCTTGCAAAGGGGAGGGTCAGGGAGGGGATCAAGGCCAGGCGCAAGA
>DAIMKK010000061.1:0-2167 GCA_036721745.1 Pseudolabrys sp.
GCAGTGCCGACAGCATGACACTTGCCATCGGTCACCGCGCGGATGACGTGGCTGTGCTTGATGCAATGCGTGAGCGTCGACCGCCGTTCTCACCCGAAGACGTGGTGTCCGAGTTTGCAGAGCTGTTGAAATTGTATCGCGTCACGAAAGTCGTCGGCGACCGCTACGCGGGCGAATGGCCGGTCGAACGCTTCCGCGAACACGGCGTGACGTATGAGCCGGCCGCCAAGCCGAAGTCGGACCTCTATCGCGACCTGTTGCCCGCCATCAATTCGCGCAAGGTCGACCTGCTCGATGACGCGCGACTAATCGCGCAGCTCGTCGGCTTAGAACGCCGAACCGCGCGTGGTGGCAAGGATTCAATCGACCACGCGCCCGGCTCGCACGACGATCTTTGCAACGCGGCGGCCGGTGTGGTTGCCGCGCTGGCTAGCAAATCTACGTTTGATGATTCCTACAAATGGGTGGGCGGTCCTCCGATTGAGGAGCAGCGGTTCGGCCGGCTCGCGCGTAATCCGTGGGCGGGCATGTATTTTTTCCATCACTAACCAACAAGGAGACCTGCAATGAAACGAAAAAATCAGTTCGTAAATGCGAGAGGCCAAGTCATCGACACCGATGACGACGTTTGCCCCGACGGTTTTGGACTCAGGACCAGCATGATGCTTCTCGACGGTGGCCTCGATGAGCTGCAGCGCGAAATTGCAACACGTTACGGGCGGCCCGCTCAGATCGTCGATGCAATCGGCCGGCCGAGCGGAAATCGTCCTGGCCATGCGTTCATGTCCACGTCAAGCGGCAAGCTTGCGAGACGCGGCCCGCGACACGGTCGAAGAAGCCCGAGCCATCAGGAAGCGGCAACTCTCAGATTCTTGGCGTTGGGTTTCGTATGATAATAATTTTTTGCTGACGGCGGACGCACTGCCGGATCATCCGACGCCGGACGTTGACGGCGACGGTCGCAAAAGCACGGCATACTTGGCGGCCGTTGAGAGAGCGAGCAATGCGTGGCGCTCACCCGCTGGCATGAGCGGCAATTCAACCGGAAGCAAAGCCGCCGCCTTCAATCGGGGTTGGGCTGCCAGTTACGCTCCGTACCAACAGGGCGACGCCGCCCCCGCTGACTTGGCCGATGCGGCCTACGTGGAGCTGGTGAAGCGCGCTGAAAACGCCTGGAGGCACGCATGAGCAAGCTAACTGTCGACGCGCTCCCAACTGCGGCGAAGAATCGACTCATCGCGTTGGATTCTCAAAAAGCTGAGGCGGATGACGGCTATCGTGCGGCGCAAATGCGAATTGCGTCGCTTCCGCGAACGGCTGACCCTGCGGTTGTCGAGCAACTGAATTTGGTTTGCACCAAATGGCAGCAGCGAAGTGAGACGCTCTCGCAACTTTGCAACCGAATCCGTTTCTGGATTGGCCGTCAAAATACCGCAGCGGTTTTTGAGATGGCGCCCGCTGTAAAAGCGGAGCTACATGACGGTCTCACGCTTGCCGAGACCGTGGAGGAAATCCGCCGCCGGATCGACTGCCTGCAGCAGAATTTGGACGTGGTTCGCATGGCGCCCGAGCCCCGGGCTTCGCTTAAGGAAAAGGCGGCGCAACTCGTCAAGGATCTGGCGGCCAGAGGACGGCCGAAGGTCAGCGCGGGCAGCAGTGGCATCACGGTTGCTTTCACCGATCCGCGCGCCGGCACCACCATGGCGTCGCGCGATGACGTGGCGGCCATTGCCGCCTGGCTGCACGAATCCGCGATGGTGAGCGCCATTGAGCGCGAGATTGATCTCTTGCCGGAAGGAGTGGCACCGCTGCCGACAGAGGAACGCGAACGGCGACTAAGCCAGTTGGCAGCGGACTTGGAACACCTGGAGCGAGTCGAAGAGCAATGGATTCTCGCGGCCGAGTTAGACGGGATTCCGGTGATTCGTCGCCCCGACGCCGATCCGAGAGCAATTTTGCAGATCGTCGTGAAGGCCGTCGCTAAGGCGCTGGTGGCGGCGTGAACTTTCGTTCCCGGCCTCAGGCCGGGCGCATGCCCGACGTCCCTCTCAGCGTCGGGCCGCCCAGCAGGCGGTGGCGGAGCAAAACACCTGCAGCCAAGCGGCCGCTTATCCTGGCGGTGTCGGCTAGCAAAATCCGGCGGGACGGAAGACACCCCGCCGGCGGG
>DAIMKK010000061.1:2177-5760 GCA_036721745.1 Pseudolabrys sp.
CGCCAGCCCGGCTATTCCCACCGGCGCGCGGCGGGCAACACGGCCGGCGAGGGCGTGGCATCCTTCCGTCCTCGCCGGTCACTCATGATGGACGCATGTATCTTCTGGTATGCATCGGAATCTTGATGTCTCTTATGGCGAGAATCGCCAAGTGGGTTTGCCCCAGCTTGTCAGCCGCTGTGGTTGGTACTTCCGCACCGGCCGAGCCTAATGCAATGGCTTGTGCGAGCCGCTGGTCTATCAGCGTTTCTTCCGCTGCCCTGAGCAGGTCTTCTGTCTTCTCCCAATTCACCATCGTATTTCCTCCTCGTTAAGCGCGAACTGCGCTGGCTTGCCTGCCGCCATTATGCCCCCGCTGCCCCTAGGAAGCCCGTACAGCGGTTTGGGGCATCCGCCTAGGCGTTGTGTATCCCCAAGCCTGTAGCCCCAACGGGTGCCTTTTTAGCCCTGCCTATTGACAAGCCGATTAAACGCAACATATTGCAACATACTACCAACTACTACAACGGCAGGGCGGCACCCCATGTCAGTTCGCAAGCGCATTTGGACTACCCGGAAGGGTGAGAAGAAAGAGGCTTGGCTGGTCGATTATGTCGACCAGAACGGCGAACGTCATATTCAGACCTTCAGCCGGAAGAAAGAAGCCGACGAGTACCACGCCACGGTCAAGGTGGACGTGAGCAAAGGCGTCCATACTCCGCAAAGCCGGAGCATTACCGTCGCCGAGGCCGCAGAAGACTGGATCAGATATGTCGAGCTTGAAGGCCGCGAGCGATCAACCATCACCTCCTATCGCCAGCAGGTCGATTTGCACATCGTTCCGCGCCTTGGCCGCGAGAGACTTGCCAAGCTGACAAGGCCCCGTATTGAGAAATTCCGCGACGATTTGTTGGCAAACATGAGCCGCGCTATGGCTCAAAAGGTTCTGATTTCTCTCAAGTCGCTACTGAAAGACGCGCAACGGCGTGGCAACGTGGCGCAGAATGTGGCCAGTGGCGTATCAATCACAACCAACAGGCGCGACAAGGAGAAGCTCAAGGCCGGCATCGACATCCCTACCCCCGACGAGATCAAGCGCATTGTTCACGCAGCGACGGGCAAGCATCGGCCGTTCTTGCTGACGGCGATCTTTACCGGCTTGCGGGCGTCGGAACTGCGCGGTCTGCGTTGGTCTGACGTTGATTTGAAGAAGGGCGAGCTGCACGTTCGCCAAAGGGCGGACCGGTACTACCAGATCGGCAAGCTCAAATCGGAATCGGCCGAACGCACGATCCCGCTTGGCCCGCTCGTCCTCAACACACTGAAGGAATGGAAGCTCGCCTGCCCTAAAAGCAATCTCGGCCTGGTGTTCCCGAACGGCAGCGGCAAGATTGAGGATCACGCCAACCTCATGAAGCGTGTTTTGTGGCCGGTGCAGATTACGGCCGGTGTCGTCGATGCCAAGGGCAACGCTAAATACACCGGTCTGCACTCGCTAAGGCATTTCTATGCGTCATGGTGCATGAACCGGCTCGCAGACGGTGGTCTGGAACTGCCGTTGAAAACGGTACAGGCGCGGCTGGGCCATGCCTCGATCATGATGACCGCCGACACCTACGGCCACCTGTTTCCGCGCACCGATGACGGCAGCGAACTAGCGGAAGCCGAGCGGGCGTTATTGGCCTGATAAGGGGGGCGCCGATGCGCTTTCTTGAGCCTAGAGATGTCGTTCGCTTGTTCCACTCTGAGGTGAAGCGAGCAGGAGGACCAACAAAGTGGGCAAGAAAGACCGGCGTTGACCGAACTACAGTCAGCAGGGTTCTCAATGAGCGAATACCGCCAACTAAGAAAATCATTAGGCTGCTAAAACTACGTATGGTTTTTGCGTCTAAGCGGAAATCGCCACGTTCAAAGTGAGTGACCGTCTGAGCGCGACACACACGCGACATGCTGGCAAATTAGTCAATGAAAACAACGCTAGAATGCGGATGCGCCATCCGCAGGTCAGCGAAGTATTCGTGCAGGACGATGCCGGCGTCTACCGTCCGCGCCATAGCCAACTGAACTGACAAAATAAAAAAGCGCGGCCGAAGCCGCGCTTTTCATATTCGTCGACGGGCGATGCCCGGTTATTTCTTCTGCGCAGGCGGCGGAACAGGCGCCGCTGCCGCCGGCTGCTGGGATTCCAGTTTCTTGCGCGCGTCATCCGCACGCTTCTGCAGTTCTTCCTGCAATTTGCGCTGTTGCTCTTCGACCACCTTCGGATCTGTCGGCGGGCCATCATAGGCCTTGGCGAAATCGTTCAGCGGCAGCGGCAGGCTGATCGGCGTGCCCTGCATGTTGATCGCCTGCAGGGTGATCGTCTGCCCCTTCTTCATCTTGGCGATCATGTCGTCGTTGACCGGGTAATCGGACATGCAGCCGACCGGGAAGCATATCTTGTATGGTTCCTGCGTCGGCGGGCCCTGGTCGATCATCATGCGGGTGCCGTGCTGCAACTGCATGCCGAGCGGAACCGTGACACGCAGCACCTTGGCTTCGCCTTCCGGCTCGAATAGCTGCACGATGGCGACTGGCATGCCGTTTTCCAGCCGCCCGTCTTTGGTGAGTACGCAGACTTGCTTGTTGTTGGTTTCCGGACCCTTGCCGCAGACCTTCAGCCAGGGCGAATACATGAGCTGCGGCGGCACCGCGGCCTGTTGCTGCTGCTCCGGTGCGGCCGGAGCGGGCGCCGGCGCTTGTGCGGCCGGCTTGGCGGGCGGCTTGGCGGGCGGCTTTTTTTCCGTCGCCGGTTTAGGTTGCTGTGCGTGCACGGGAGGCGCCACGACGATGACCGTCGCCAGCAATCCCGCGGCGGCAAATGAAGCGGTCAGCGCGCGCCCGAACAGCCGGGCCGATGCGATCCGATGATCCATTGAAATATGTCCCTTTTTTCCTCGCACCGCTCGCGGCTTCGCGCCCAATCGAACGGTCGCCTCTCAGCCCGGCTCTCTCCCCGTGAAATAGGGCGAGAGCGTGACAGCTCCGGGCTGCCTGATACCCGATATTGCCCCTGCAATAAAGCCACGAATGTGCCGAAAATGCGAGACCGCTCAGAACCTCGGCCCTGTGATAAATTGCGCAAAACCGGAAACGAATCGCATTCGAGCCCCATTCACGTCCTCCGTTACCGTCCCCGCGCTGATGCAATGGCAGGCATCCCGGCGCACGCTGATGCTTGGCGCATTCTTGGCCGCCAGTGGGCTCGGACGCTCGGCGGCGTGGGCGGCAGCGGATGCGCACCACGCCATCGCCATGCACGGCGATCCGGCTTGGGGCACCGGCTTCAGCCACCCGAGCTATGTCAATCCGGCAGCGCCCAAAGGCGGCCAACTGGTGCAAGGCGTGCTCGGCACCTTCGACTGCCTCAATCCTTTCATCGTCAAGGGCCTGCCCGCCGCCAACATCCGCGGTTACGTGATCGAGAGCCTGCTGGCGCGCGGCTATGACGAGCCTTTCACGCTTTATGGCCTGCTCGCCGAAAGCGTGGAGACCGACGCCGCGCGCAGCTATGTCACCTTCACGCTCAATCCGGCGGCGCGCTTTGCCGACGGTAAGCCGGTGA
>DAIMKK010000061.1:5770-10101 GCA_036721745.1 Pseudolabrys sp.
TCAAGGCGGTGGCGACCGATGCACGCACGGTGCGCTTCGATCTTGCCGGCTCCGACGACCGCGAATTGCCGCTGATCATCGGTCTAATGCCGGTGCTGGCCAAGCACGCGATCGACCCCGACAAGTTCGAGGAGACGACGTTCGAGCCGCCGCTCGGCAGCGGTCCCTATACGGTGAGCGCGGTCAAGCCGGGCGAAAGTGTTGTCTTCAAACGCGATGCGAATTACTGGGGGCGTGATCTGCCGATCAATCGCGGCACGTGGAATTTCGAGACCATCCGTTACGACTATTACCGCGACGGCAACACGCATTTCGAGGCGTTCAAGAAAGGCCTCTATGACGTGCGCAACGAGACCGACCCCGGCCGCTGGCAGACGGCTTACGATTTTCCCAGCGTTCGCGACGGCCGCGTGGTCAAGGAGGAATTCCCCTACGGCCTGCCCAAGGGCATGGATGGCCTGGTGTTCAACACACGCCGCCCGATCTTCGCGGATGTGCGCGTGCGCGAGGCTATCCTGAACTTGTTTGACTTTGAATGGATCAACCACAACTATTTCTTCGATCTCTACAAGCGCACGGCGAGCTATTTCGATGGCTGCGATCTCTCCGCACACGGCGTCGCCGCCGATGCGCGCGAGCGCGAACTGCTGGCGCCATTTCCTGGCTCGGTGCGCGCCAACATCATGGAGGGAAGCTGGGCGCCGCCGGTCACCGACGGCTCGGGCCGCGACCGCGCCGGATTGCGCCGGGCGTTCGCGCTGTTCGCCGAAGTCGGCTACCAGCTTAAGGGCACGCAATTGGTTCACACCGCCAGCGGCCGGCCGTTTGCCTTCGAGATCCTCACCACCACTCGCGACCATGAGCGCCTCGCGCTCGCCTTCGTTCGCAGCCTCAAGCTCGCCGGCATCGACGCGCGCGTGCGCAGCGTGGACGCCACCCAGTTCGAGCGCCGGCGCATCGGTTTCGATTTTGACATGATGCAATACCGCTGGGAGCAGTCGCTCTCGCCCGGCAATGAGCAGCTGTTCTACTGGAGCTCGGCGGCGGCGAGCGAGGAAGGCAGCCGCAACTACATGGGCGTCAAGTCGAAGGCGGTCGACGCCATGATCGCCGCCATGCTCGGCGCCGAAAGCCGCGTGGATTTTGTCGCCGCCACCCGGGCGCTCGACCGCGTGCTGCTGTCCGGCATCTACGTGGTACCGCTCTACTTCCCGCCCAAACAATGGATAGCGCGCTGGACGCGAATCAAGCATCCCTCACAGACCTCCTTGTTCGGCTATCTGCCGGAAACCTGGTGGCACGGGGATGCCAAATGATTTTGAGCGGCGCGCAACACGCGGACGGCAACCACGCCACCCTCGATGACCTGTTCCGACGCGCCGGCGTGCGGCACGCCGACGCACTGGCGCTGATCGATCCGCCCAATTGCGAGAGCCTGACCAGCCGTACGCCGCGAAAACTAACTTATGCGGAAGCCGACCGGGCGATATCGGCGCTCGCCGCCAGGCTGCGCGGTCTCGGGCTGCAGACCGACACCGTGGTGGCGATGCAGCTCGCCAACACCGTGGACAGCGTCATCGCGCTGCTCGGCGTACTGCGCGCCGGCATGATCGCGGCACCGCTGCCGTTACTTTGGCGCGAGCGGGAAATGATAGACGCGCTCGGCCGCATCGGCGCCAAAGCGATCGTCACCTCGGCGCGCATCGGCGCGGATGCGCAGGCCGAGATCGCCATGCAAGTGGCGGCCGAGCTATTTCCGATCCGCTACATCTGCGGCTTCGGACCCGATCTGCCCGATGGCGTGATGCCGATCGAGGACGCATTCGTCGCCTCGTTCACGGAATCCTTCCAGCCGGGCATGCGACCGGGCCATCCCGCCGCGCATGTCGCTGTCGTCACGTTCGACGCCACCGCCGACGGCCTCGTTCCCGTCGCGCGCAGCCACCGCGAACTGATCGCGGGCGGCCTCGCCACATTTCTCGAAGGCGGCCTTGCGGCGGACGCGACTATCCTCTCGACGATCCCGCTCGGCTCGTTTGCCGGCATCGCCCTGACGTTAGTGCCGTGGCTGCTCGCGGGCGGAACGTTGGTGCTGCATCACAGTTTCGACCCGGCCGTTTTGGCCGAGCAAACACGTGTGCATAACCCTATTGCCGTCGTATTGCCGGGCCCCGCGCTGACGCCGCTGGCCGACTCCGGCCTGCTGGACGGCCAAATCAAAACGATCCTCGCGCTGTGGCGCGCGCCCGAGCAACTCGCCAACGCCGCGCCGTGGCAGCGCGACGCGGCGTTGGTGGACATCGCGAGCTTCGGCGAAATTGGATTGCTGCCGGCCCGCCGCGGATCCGATGGAATGCCGGCGCCGATCCCGCACGGCGCCATCGCCATGCCGCGCGGCGGCTCTCGCACGGTTGTGGTGGCGGAGACCGAGCGCAGCAGCGCCGGTACGCTGGCGCTGCGCGGTCCGATGGTCGCGACGCAGCCCTTCCCGCCCAGCGCCGAGCCAAGCGGGGAAGCCGGTGATGCTCCGGATGGCTTCGCCGACACCGGCTTTGCCTGCCGGCTCGACCGTGGAACCGACACGCTTGTCCTCACCGCTCCGCCCGCCGGCCTCACCGCGATCGGCTTCTATCGCTTCCGCCAACGCGAAGTCGATGCCGCGGCGGCGGCCACCGATCCTGCCGCCGTCGTCGTTGCGCTGCCCGACGCTTTGCTCGGCCAGCGCCTGGCCGGCAGCGCCCGCGACAGCGCCGCGACCGCTTCCGGGTTAAAAGCGGGGGGCGTCAATGCGCTGATTGCCGGAGCGTTTCGCCCCCGCGGTAAAGCCGCATGATCTTCATTATTTCGTTGACGGGACATTAATCGCGCGCGGTTACGGTTACGCTTCATTTTTTAAGCGTATACCCCCATGTCGCTGCAAGGTCCGATGATCGTGGTCACCGACAGCCCGGCGACCGATCTGGTCGATGCGCTGGTCGCCGCCGGCGCTTTTCCGATCGTCGAAACCACATGGGCCGATGCGCCGACAGCCTTCGATTCGGTCAAGCCGACCGCCGTGGTGATTGCCGAACCGGGTGCGCCCGCAAGCGAGTCCGCCGCACGCGATCTCTGCCTGCAGATTGCTACCGCCAAAGGCACGATCGTTCCGGTGGTCGCACGCGTGCACGGCGACCAGGAGACCGCCGTGCCGATCGCGCTTGCGGCCGACGCCGCGCTGCCGGTCGAGCGGCTGATCGCGCGCTTGCAATCGGCCATGCGCGTGCGCGCTTTGCATGCGACCGTTCTGCGCCGTATCGAGACCTTCGGCTCGCGTGACGCAAGGCTGCCGCCGTTTCCGATCGGCGACGCGCTCGACGACGCTACCGTGTTGATCGCCGGCCGCGGGCCGCTCTACCCGAAGCTCAGCGTGGCAATGGGCGAGCGCGTCAAGATGCTCGGCGCGCTCAGCGTGGGGGCCGCCGCCAAGCACCTCAACGCGCGCGACATCGACGGCATCGTGGTGGGCGACGGCTTTTCCGCGCGCAAGGTGGAGGCCTTCCTTACCGTGCTGGCGCAGGACAACCGCTTCCGCGACATTCCGCTGGCGTTGATCGGCGAGGCGCCGCGCGAATTCACCGAGGTGCTGCCCAATATCGATCACGTCGACGGCGATCCGGCGCGGCTGGTCGCGCGCATGGTGCCGCTGGTGCGCATGCACGCCTTCGAGGCGCGGCTCAAACGCATGCTCAAGAGCCTCGATGCCGGCGGCATGTTCGATCCGGACACCGGCCTGCACACGCGTGACGCATTCTGGCGTGAGTTCCACAAAGCGATGGTCGAAGCCGCCGACCGCAGCACGGCGGTGTCGCTCGCGCGCTTTTCCTTCGACGACGCGCTCGACGTGCGTGCCAGCATGGACACCGCCAGGCTGCTGACGCGGCTCGTCCGCAATATCGATTTCGGCTGCCGCGACGACGACGGCGCCCTGCTGATCGCCTTCACGCAGACCGATCTGCGCAGTGCGCATGTGGTGGCGCGCCGCATCGCGGGCTTGATCAAGAATACCATGCTGGTGCCGCTGCGCGGACGCGACACTGTCGCCGCCCATGTCACGCTGGCGACCCTGAAGGCCGGCGATACGCTCGATAGCCTGATGGCGCGGGTGATGGGCAGCCGGGTGGTTGCCGCCGAATGAGCCGATGACTTTTTATTTGGTCGCATTTTCTGCGGCGAACCGCTTCACACTTCGCGGGGAAATGCTCTAGCAGTTTGCTGAAAAACCTCGTCATAGCGAGAGTTTGATGATTCAGTTTTCTATCACGAATCATCGGAGGCTCGCATGCGGGGAGCAT